>NZ_JBHWBS010000036.1:32750-69767 GCF_042735655.1 Streptomyces sp. NPDC059567
ACCCCGGTGGACGGCACCCACCCCCCGTCCTCGGGCGGGGTGGCGGCGGGCGGGGTGGGGGGCGGGGGGGCGGCGGACTCCTGGGGCGGCTTGTGTCGCGGTTTGGGGGGGGGCCGGCCAGGTTATTCCGGTGCCGGGCCCCTTCGTCGTAGCGGGACGAAGCCCTAGATGCCCTGCCAGGAGGGCTTGTTGGCGAAGGTGTGGCGGAAGTAGTCCGCGAGCTTGAGCTTGGACGCGGCGGCCTCGTCCACGACGACCGTGGCATGCGGGTGCAGCTGCAGCGCGGAGGCCGGCACGAGCGCGGCGACCGGGCCCTCGACGGTCTGGGCCACGGCGTCCGCCTTGCCCTCGCCGGTGGCCAGGAGGACCAGGTGACGGGCCTCCAGGATGGTGCCGATGCCCTGGGTGATGACGTGGTGCGGCACCTGCTCGATGTCGTTGTCGAAGAAGCGTGCGTTGTCGACCCGGGTCTGCTCGGTGAGCGTCTTGATCCGTGTCCGGGAGGCGAGCGAGGAGCACGGCTCGTTGAAGCCGATGTGCCCATCGGTCCCGATCCCGAGGATCTGCAGATCCACACCGCCGGCGTCCCGCAGGGCCTGGTCGTAGGCCTCGCAGGCCGCCTGGACGTCCTCCGCCGCGCCGTCCGGCCCCATGAAGGCGTCCTGGGAGAGCCCGAGCGGCTCCACGACCTGGCGCAGCACGGTGGAGCGGTACGACTCCGGGTGCCCGGTGGGCAGTCCGACGTACTCGTCCAGCTGAGCGATCCGGGCACCCGAGGCGTCCACGGAACCGGCCTTGACCTGGGCGATCAGGGCCTCGTAGATGGGCAGCGGAGTCGAACCCGTGGCAACGCCGAGCAGCGCGTCGGGCTTGCGACGCAGAAGGCCGGCGATGCCGTCCGCGATGAGCTCTCCGCCTGCCGTGGCGTCCGGGACGATGACAACTTCCACGCTTTGCCTGCCGATCTGGTGAGGGGCTGGTGAGGGGCCTGGTGGTATAGACCAATCAAAGCTCAATCTAGCAGAGCGGAGGCCGTCCGCTCAGGCCGTTCCGGTCGGCGGACGGTGCCACCCCCATGGTCGAACGGGACGGTCCACGCAGCCACCGGAGCCCCGCCCCGGTCAGGCGATCGACCCTCCCGTGGCGTCGATCCACTGGCCCGTCACCCAGCGCCCGTCGTGCGAGGCGAGGAAGGCCACCACATCGGCTATGTCCGCGGGCGTGCCGACCTTCCCGAGCGCCGACAGCGCTGCCGCGCCCGCCCATGCCTCCTCGTTCCCCCGCAGCCAGTCCGCGTTGACGTCCGTGTCCACGATCCCCGGCGCCACCGCGTTCACCGTGATGCCCCGGGCGCCCAGCACCTTGGACAGATAGCGCGTGAAGGTGTCCAGGGCGCTCTTGGACATCGCGTACGCGATCAGCTCCGGCATCATCGCGGCGTGGCTCAGGCCGGTGGAGATGTTGATGATCCGGCCCCCGTCGCGCAGTCGCTCGGCACCCTGTTGTGCGAGGAAGAACGGGGCCTTCGTGTTCACCGCGAAGAGCCGGTCGTACTCCGTCTCGTCGATCGTCGAGAACGGCCGCGAGGCCCCGATCCCCGCGTTGTTGACGAGGATGTCGAGCCCGTCCGCATGGGCGTCGAACCGTGTCCACAGCGCCGCCGCGTCCCCCGGCACCCCCAGCTCCCGGCCGATCGCGAACGCCTCACCGCCGGCCGCCTCGATCGCCGCGACCGTCTCCTTCGCCGCCGCCTCATTGGCCCCGTAGTGCACCGCGACCCGCGCGCCGTCCCGCCCGAGCCGCTCCGCGATGCCTCGCCCGATGCCCCGGCCGCCGCCCGTGACCAGTGCCGTCTTCCCCTTGAGCGCACCCATCGGACGCCCCCCTGACTTTCATAGTGGTCGTTACAGAAAGAACCGTAGCACCGTTTCGTAACGGCCGCTATAGAATGTGTCCCATGACGACCAGACAGCGCGGCCGCCCCCGCTCCTTCGACCGCCTCACGGCGCTGGAGCAGGCCACGATGGCGTTCTGGGAGCACGGGTACGAGACCACCTCCGTCTCCGACCTCACCCGCGCCATGGGCATCAGCGCGCCCAGCCTCTACGCGGCCTTCGGAGACAAGAAGGCGCTCTTCGAGGAGGTCGTGCAGGCGTACGCCGTCAGCTACGGCGCGTACGGCGGCGTGGCGTTCGAGGAGGAGCCGACGGCGCGCGGCGCTTTCGGCCGGATGCTCGTGGAGGCGGCGGACGTCTTCACCGACCCGTCCCATCCGCGCGGCTGTCTGATGATCTCCGCGGCGATCAACTGCTCGACCCCGGAGGTCGAGGAGGCCCTGCGCGAGCGGCGCAACAGCAATCTGGCGTCGTTCGAGGCCCGGATCCGGCAGGACGTCGAGGCGGGCGAGCTGCCGGGCGACACCGACGCGGGCACGCTGGCCCGGCTGTACGGAGCGGTCCTCCAGGGCATGTCCCAGCAGTCCAGGGACGGCGCGACCAGGGCGGAGCTGGAGGCTGTGGCCGAGGCGGCGATGCTGGCGTGGCCGGCGTCGGCGAGGAGCTGAGAGCGCATGCATGAGCCCCGACGGGCCCCGGAAACACCCGCGGGCTACGGCGCCCGACGGGACCCTCAACCCGTCCGGCACCGCAGCCCGGAGTTGCCCGGCCGGGGGTGTGCGGTCCCTCGGCCGTATGGGAGGCCTCGGCGCAGTCAGGGCAGAGAGCGCCGGGTACCTCGTCCACCCTCCTGTGCGGGGAGGGCGGAGGTCTTCATGGAAAATGGTGCTCTGCCATTGTGGACTAGACCATTCTCGTCTGTCCATCCACATGCACACGGTGTTTCCCGGCCCATCCTCCAACACGAACGCCGGGAGATCCAGGTTCATCGTGTCTCAATTCCGCAGGTACGCTCGCACCTGTGCCCTCCATGAACGACCTCGTCCGCCAGCACACCGCTCTGAGTGAGTCCGACCTCGAGTGGCTCCACCTGCTGGTCTCGGAGTGGCAGCTGCTCTCCGACCTCTCCTTCGCGGACCTCGTCCTCTGGGTCCCCACCCTCGACGGCACGCGGTACGTCTCCGTGGCCCAGATGAGGCCCAACACCGGCCCCACCTCCTACCAGGACGACATGGTCGGCCACCTCGTTCCGCGCGGCCGCCGCCCCCTCCTGGACGCCGCCCTCGACGAGGGCCGGATCGTGCGCGAGGGCGACCCCGAGTGGCGCGAGGAGGTCCCCGTACGGGTCGAGTCCATCCCCGTACGCCGCGAGGGCCGGGTCCTCGGCGTCATCGCCCGCAACACCAACCTGCTCACCGTGCGGACCCCGTCCCGGCTGGAGCTCACGTACCTCCAGTCCGCCTCCGACCTGGCCCAGATGATCGCCGCCGGCAGCTTCCCCTTCCCCGGCGAAGCGGTCGACATGGACGCCTCGCCGCGCGCCGGCGACGGCCTGATCCGACTCGACGCCGACGGCATCGTCCAGTACGCCTCGCCCAACGCCCTCTCCGCGTACCACCGGCTCGGCCTCGCCGCCGACCTCGTCGGTCAGCACCTCGGCCAGATCACCGCCGAACTCGCCCCCTCCCGCGGCCCCGTCGACGAGGCCCTGGTCAAGTTGGCCTCCGGCTACGCCCCCCGCGAGGCCGAGGTCGAGGGCAACGGCGGCGTGATCCAGCTGCGGGCGATCCCGCTCAAGCCCAAGGGCACCCGCATCGGTTCGCTCGTACTGCTCCGCGACGTCACCGAACTGCGTCGCCGCGAGCGCGAGTTGATCACCAAGGACGCGACCATCCGGGAGATCCACCACCGGGTGAAGAACAACCTCCAGACGGTGGCCGCCCTGCTGCGCCTCCAGGCGCGCCGGATGGACTCCGACCGCGGGCGCGAGGCCCTCAACGAGGCGGTGCGCAGGGTCGGTTCGATCGCCATCGTGCACGAGACGCTCTCCCAGAACCTGGACGAGCGCGTGGAGTTCGACGAGATCGCCGACCGCGTGATCGCGATGGTCGCCGAGATCTCGCCGGGCAAGGTGACCTGCCGGCGCAACGGCCGCTTCGGCATCCTGGACGCCGAGGTCGCCACCCCGCTGTCCATGGTCCTCACCGAAGTGCTGCAGAACGCCCTGGAGCATGCGTTCGCGCCGGGGGAGCAGGGCACCGTCGAGGTCACGGCCGTCCGCGGCGAACCCCGCGCCGACGCCCGGTTGCTGATCACCGTCCGGGACGACGGCCGCGGTCTGCCCGAGGGCTTCGACCCGCAGCGCGCCGGCAACCTCGGCCTGCAGATCGTGCGGACCCTGGTCGAGGGGGAGTTGGGCGGCACGTTCGACATGCAGCCGGGCGCGGAGCGCGGGACCAAGGTCGTCCTCGACGTCCCCGTACAGCCGCAGAAGTAGGCACGCGCGCGGGGGAGCGCGCGGGCCGGACGGTGTGAACAGAGCAGCGAGCCCCGGACCGAGGAGATCGGTCCGGGGCTCGAATGCTGTGGGTTACTGCTGCGCGCTGCGGCTCGGGGGCGGTGATTGCGTACGCGATGTACGCGCCGCTTGCCTCAGGCTTGTCAGGGTGCTCAGGCGCTGGCGTTGCGCGCCCGGTTGCGAGCGGCACGGCGCTTCATCGCGCGGCGCTCGTCCTCGCTGAGGCCACCCCAGACGCCGGAGTCCTGGCCGGACTCGAGCGCCCACTGCAGGCACTGCTCCATGACGGGGCAGCGGCGGCAGACGGCCTTGGCTTCCTCGATCTGCAGCAGCGCAGGACCGGTGTTGCCGATGGGGAAGAACAGCTCGGGGTCTTCCTCACGACAAACGGCGTTGTGACGCCAGTCCATGGCTGCTACCTCTCTTGGTATTACGTGCAGGTTGCTTGTGAATGTGAACGCTTTCACGAATCCCCCCGCAAGGGAAGGGCCGACTGCCAGATGAACTGGCGTGGTCCTTGGATTGAGGAGGGGTTCTGGCTCTCAGTGGAGGCCGGTCTTGCGGGCCGTCCCGATCGCCAAGAAGAGACTCGCAAACCTCGGCAGCGGATACAACCCCTTCCGGAAACTTTTTTTTGATTCCTCGGTGTCGGCTAGGTCACAGCCGTACTTCTAAGGGGTGGATGGCAGCCTAAACGTTCGAGTGAAAGGACTTTCGGCCCTTCCACTCACACAATCACACGCAGTGCACGGCGAACGCCTGTGAACGCCACGCTCGTACGCAGTCCGAGGTGGTCTCCGTCCATCTGCAGAGGGAGCGGAACCTTCGAATGCAAGGTGAAGTCGGTCAGGTCGTGCAGAGACAGCGCATGCTTGCCGTGGGGGCCCCGCTCGGGGGACGAAGTGAGCAGCTGGGTGGCGTACCGGGCCACCGCGGGGGTCGAGAGCCGGCTCAGCCCGAGGACGTCCAGGGCGGTCTCGAAGGATGCCTCCGGGGACGCGTACACCGGGCGATTGCCCAGGTAGGTCCAGGGGGAGGTGTTGCAGATTATCGACAGGACCAGGCCCTCGACCGGGTCCTCCCCGGGGCGGTCCAGGGTGATCGTGCCGTGCCGCCGGTTCGACTCGCCCAGGAACTGGCGGACCACCTGGCGCAGGTACAGCGCGTGGGTCGATCTCTTCCCGCGCTCCCGCTGCTGTTCGACTCGCCCGATGACACTGGCGTCGAAACCGAGGCCGGCGCAGAAGGTGAACCAGCGGGCCGGTACTCCCTCGTCCTCGGTCCCCGGGGCCCCGGACGCGAGCCCGAGGCTCACTGTGCGTGCCCGGCGCTCACGGAGCGCGTCGAGCAGCGCGCCGGTCGCCTCGACGGCGTCGTTGGGCAGTCCCAGCGCGCGGGCGAAGACATTCGTGGACCCGCCGGGCACCACCGCGAGACCGGGGAGCCGGTCCGGGTCCGGCCCGTCGTGCAGCAGCCCGTTCACGACCTCGTTCACGGTGCCGTCGCCGCCCAGGGCGACGACCATGTCGATGTCGTCGGAGTCCGCGGCCCGGCGGCCGAGATCGCGGGCGTGGCCGCGGTACTCGGTGGTGACGGCCTCCAGCTTCATCTCGCTCGCGAGCGCGTGGATGAGGACGTCACGCGTGCGCGCACTGGTGGTGGTGGCTGCCGGATTGACCACGAGAAGTGCGCGCATGGCCGCCAGCGTACCTACCCGGCGGTACCGATCCCAGTCGCGGCCACCTGGCGGACAGCTCCGCAGCGGCCCCCGGCTACCCTGCCAGGTATGAGCAGTACGGAGCAGACTCCCCGCCCTGTCCGGTTGGCCGCCGCCGCGGCGGTGGCCGGTATCGAGGCCCTCGCGCTGGTGATCGGGGGCGTGTACGTGCTCGTGACCGGGCTCACCGGAAACCCCGACAGCCTGACCCAGGCGGTCACCGGCGGGGCGACGCTGATCGCGCTCGGCCTGATCCCGGGGGCGGCCGCACGTGGTCTGCTGCTGCGCCGGGGATGGAGCCGCGGCCCCGCGATCATCACCCAGATCCTGGCCCTGCCGGTCGCCTGGCAGCTCCTCCAGGCGAACAGCGCCATGATCCCCGCGGGCATCGCCCTCGCGGTCCTCGCCGTGACCGGCCTGGTCCTCCTGGTGAACCCGGCGACGACCGAGGCCCTGGGCATCGGCCGTCGCGGCGAGGCGTAACGCCCGCGTCGGGCTCCGCGGGCGGGCCTTCGGCCCGCCGTTGAGTGACTACTCCTCCACGAGGAGCTTCTCCCGGAGCTGCGCCAGCGTGCGGGCCAGCAGACGGGAGACGTGCATCTGCGAGATGCCGACCTCCTGCGCGATCTGCGACTGCGTCATGTTGCCGAAGAAGCGCAGCAGCAGGATCCGCTTCTCCCGGGGCGGCAGGTCCTCCAGGAGGGGCTTGAGCGACTCGCGGTACTCGACGCCCTCCAGGGCCTCGTCCTCCGCGCCCAGCGTGTCCGCGACCGCCGGGGACTCGTCGTCCGTGTCCGGGACGTCCAGCGAGAGCGTCGAGTAGGCGTTCGCCGACTCCAGGCCCTCCAGGACCTCCTCCTCCGAGATTCCGAGCCGCTCCGCCAGCTCGTGCACCGTCGGCGAGCGGCCGTGCTGCTGGGAGAGCTCCGCCGTCGCCGTCGTCAGCGAGAGCCGCAGCTCCTGCAGACGGCGCGGCACCCGGACCGCCCAGCCCTTGTCCCGGAAGTGGCGCTTGATCTCGCCGACGACCGTCGGAGTCGCGTACGTCGAGAACTCGACGCCCCGCTCCGGGTCGAACCGGTCCACCGACTTGATCAGGCCGATCGTCGCGACCTGCGTCAGGTCGTCGAGCGGCTCCCCGCGGTTGCGGAAGCGCCGGGCCAGGTGCTCGACCAGCGGCAGGTGCATCCGTACCAGCTGATTGCGGAGCTCCGCCTTCTCGGCAGAGCCCTCCGGGAGCTTGCGCAGCTCGATGAAGAGCGCGCGCGCCCCGCTCCGGTCGTGCGGATCCGGAGCCTCGCGCGGCTCGGGCGTCTCAGGAGCCTCCGGGGCCTGGTGCGCCTCCGGGCCCTCCTGGGACTCGTGTGCCTCCGGAGCCTCCCGCGGCTCGGAAACCTCTTTGTGCTGCTGGTGCTCGCTCATGTGGACCGCCTGCTCCGTAGCGACCTCGACCTCGACCTCCGGATGCGGCCGCGCCTGCTGCTCAGGGATGCCGGCCGTCGCGTCCCCGCTCCTCACGCCGGGCCTGGCCCCGCGCCGCGCTGTTTGTACAGGCTGATGGAGACCGTGCGGTCCTCCGCCACGGACGACTCGACCTTCCCGGCCAGCGCGGAGAGCACGGTCCACGCGAAGGTGTCCCGCTCCGGTGCCCGTCCGTCCGTCGTCGGGGCCGACACCGTCACGTCGAGCGAGTCGTCGACCAGGCGGAAGACGCAGCTCAGTACGGACCCCGGTACGGCCTGCTGGAGCAGGATGGCGCACGCCTCGTCGACCGCGATCCGCAAGTCCTCGATCTCGTCGAGGGTGAAGTCCAAGCGCGCCGCGAGACCGGCCGTGGCCGTACGCAGCACGGACAGGTAGGCACCCGCAGCGGGCAGCCGGACTTCCACGAAGTCCTGGGTCCCGGGCTCGCCTGCGATCTGGGACACCCTCACCTCCAAGGTGGCACAAGCTCATTCGGGGCCCGGGGGGAGAAAGCCCCCCGAACCGGGCGGTGCGCAGTCGGTTGCGCAATCCGCCGTGACGCTATCGCGATCCATGCTGCCGTGTCGCCGTGGGCCCTTGGCGTGACCCCGCCCCCGTCTGTCACTCATGGTAAGGCCATGAGTACGGACAGTGGCTAGAGGTCTGCGGGGCCCAATTGCGCGGCGACCGGCAGTCGATTGCCGGGGTGTCGTACCCAGCCCTCAGACGATCGAACCGTCCACGAAGCACCAGCGCCAGCGTTCGTTCGGCTCGAAGGTCCGCATCACGGGGTGCCCGGTGGTCGAGAAGTGCCCGGTGGCATGCCGCCCCGACGAGGAGTCGCAGCACCCCACGTGACCGCAGCTGAGGCAGAGTCGCAGCTGGACGGGGTGGGTGCCGTCGGCCAGGCATTCAGGGCAGGTGTCGGTCAGCGGCGCCGGTTCGGGGCGCGGCATTTCGGCAACGTGCGGGCACTCGCTCATGATGGCCAGGTTACGTGGTGGAACGAGACGGGGACGGGGCCGACGAATGGACGCACTGGAGCTGGTGGGACTCGTCGCGGCCAGCGCCGTGGTGGCGGGCCTGGCGCGCCGGACACCCGTACCGGCGCCGCTGCTTCTGGTCGCCGCCGGTCTCGCCGCGTCGTACGTCCCCGGCGTCCCGGACTACACCCTCGACCCGCACATCATCCTTCCGCTCATCCTGCCCCCGCTCCTCTACACGGCGGCGGTGGACTCCTCGTACCTCGATCTGCGGGCCAACATCCGGCCCGTCGCCCTGCTCTCGGTCGGGTACGTCCTCTTCGCCACCGTGGCCGTCGGCTGGCTCGCGTACGTCCTCGTCCCGGACCTGCCGCTGACCGCCGCGCTCGTGCTGGGCGCGGTCGTCGCGCCGCCCGACGCGGTCGCGGCGACCGCGATCGCCCGCAAGCTGGGGCTGCCGAACCGGATCACCACCATCCTCCAGGGCGAGTCCCTGGTGAACGACGCCACCGCCATCACGGCCTTCAAGGTCGCGCTCGCCGCGGCGGTCGGGGAGGGCATCAGCTGGGCGGGCGGCATCGGCGAGTTCGCGCTCGCGGCGATCGGTGGCATCGGCGTCGGTCTCGTCCTGATGGCCCCCATCCACTGGCTCCGCTGCCGGCTCGGCGAGGCCCTGCTGCAGAACACCCTCTCGCTGCTCATCCCCTTCATCGCCTACGCGGCGGCGGAGGAGGTCGGCGCCTCCGGAGTCCTCGCGGTGGTCGTCGTCGGCCTCTTCCTCGGACACCGCAACTGGCAGGTGGACTTCGCGACCCGGCTCCAGGAGGAGGCTGTGTGGAAGATGGTCGCCTTCATCCTGGAGTCCGCCGTCTTCGCCCTGATCGGGCTGCAACTGCCGTACGTCGTCCAGGGCCTCGGGCGGTACGGGATCGCCGAGGCGATCTGGTACGCCGTCGGTGTGTTCGTCGCGGTGGTCGTGGTCCGGTTCGTCTGGGTCTACCCGGCCACCTTCCTGCCCCGATGGCTGTCCGAGCGCATCAGGGAGCGCGAACCGGGGGTGGACTGGAGAGCGCCGCTGATCGTCGGCTGGGCCGGGATGCGGGGGGTGGTCTCCCTCGCGATCGCCTTCTCGATCCCGGTGGTGACGGACGGCGTGGAGTTCCCCGCACGCAACCTCGTCCTCTTCCTCACCTTCACGACCGTGATCGGGACGCTCGTCGTCCAGGGCCTCACGTTGCCGCCGCTCATCAGGATCCTGAAGCTGCCGGGCCGCGACACCTACCAGGAGACCCTGGCCGAGGCCCAGGCCCAGAGCGAGGCCTCCCGCGCCGCGGAGGAGCGTCTCGACGCCCTGCTGAGCGACGAACGCAACGCCCTGCCCCAGCCGCTCGCCGAACGGCTCCGCACGGTCCTGGAACGGCGCCGCAACGCGGTGTGGGAGCGCCTCGGTGCCGTCAACGAGGTCACGGGGGAGACGGTCGACGACACCTACCGGCGGCTGGCGCGGGAGATGATCGAGGCCGAGCGCGAGGTCTTCGTGCGGCTCCGGGACGAGCGCGCCATCGACGACGAGATGCTGCGCATCCTGTTGCGCCGACTGGACCTGGAGGAGGCGGCGGCCTACCGCGAGGGGACGGGCTGAGGTCAGGACGGGCTGCCCGTGACCACCGCGGCGACGGTCGTTCCCGGGGCGAACGCGCCCTCCTCGGCCAGCACGACGAGGCCGTAGAGCATTTTGGCCACATACAGCCGCTCGATGGCGAGTCCATGCCGCGCTTCGAAGTCCTGCGCGAACGCGTCGAGGGCGGGGGTCGTACGGGCGTAACCGCCGCCGTGGAAGCGCTCGTCGAGGCTCCAGTCGCCGCGACGACCGCCGAAGGCGGCACGTTGGAGGGCGCGTATCTCGTCGCCCAGGAAGCCGCCTTTGAGGACCGGGACGCCGAGGGCCTTCTGTCCGGGACCGAGACCGGCCGCCAGGCCCGCCAGCGTGCCTCCTGTGCCGCAGGCGACGGCGACCACGTCGGCGGCCCCGCGCAGTTCGCGTCCGAGCTCCACGCAGCCCTCGACGGCGAGGGCGTTGCTGCCGCCCTCGGGGACGACGTACGGGGTGTCCGCGGTGGCTCCCGCGCCAGGGGACGACTGCGCCGCCAGCGCCAGGATGCGCGCCAGCACCGCCGGGTCCGTCTTCGCCCGGTACGTGGACCGGTCCACGAACACCAGCCGCATCCCGTCCGCCGCGCACCGTGCCAGCGAGGGGTTCAGCGGCCGGCCGGCCAGCTCGTCCCCCCGTACGATCCCGATCGTCTCGAAGCCGAGGAGCCTGCCGGCGGCCGCCGTGGCGCGCAGATGGTTGGAGTACGCGCCACCGAAGGTGAGCACCGGGCGGCCGTCGGCCTCGCGCAGATTGAGCACCAGCTTGCGCCACTTGTTGCCCGGCAGGTCCGGATGGATCAGATCGTCGCGCTTGAGCAGCAGCCGCAGGTCCCGGCGGGTGAAGCGCTCGTCCTCGACCGGCTCCGAGGGGGACGGGAGCCGGGGCCGCAGCCGGGAGAGGTCGAACGCGTTCACCCGGCCATTGTCTACCGAAGGCGCTCCGCGATCCGCTCCCGCATCGAGGCCATCGTGAAGCCGCGCGGGTCCACCTTGCCCGGCTGCCACTCCAGGTGGCCGATCACCGAGCGGTGGGTCCAGCCGTGCGCCCGGCACACGGCCGCCGCGGCCTTCTCGATCGCCTCCAGCTGGACCTTCGGCCACGGGTCCTTGCCGTCCCCGAGGTTCTCGCACTCGAAGCCGTAGAAGTGGCGGTTGCCGTCCGTCGTGGCCTCGTTGTCCGGTGGAAGTCGCTGCTCGGCGATGACCGCGCGCAGGACGTCGTCGTCGCCGGCCCCGGCGTGATTGGCGCGGCCGTAGCCGACCAGGTGGACCCTGCCGTCCTTGGCGATCACGCCGTGGCAGAGCGGCCCGGGCAGGGCGCTGTGACCGTCCCTGCAGAGCCGGACGGTGTTCGCGGTGCCCCGGGTGACGGTGTGATGGATCATCACGCCGTGGACGGGGCCCCAGGGGCCCTTGTGGTTGCGGTTGTGCGTGCGCCAGTCGCCGACCTGGACGACCGTCAGGCCCTCGTCGCGCAGTGCGTCGAGGAACCTGCTCGCGGACATGGGTGGGGCCATGGCCGACTCCTTCGGATGAAGCGGAACGGGACGGAACCGATTACCGGAGTACCGGAATAGTCAGCTCCGGGCCACCTGTTCGGGCCGTGTGCGAGCCGATCCGGACACTGCGCCATGAGGACGACGGAGGCGCGCTGTTCGAGTGGAAACCGGGTGACATGCCCAGCCGTAGGTGATCCACTCCCACTCATTTGTGTAATGGCGCGCGCACTCTCCGTGCTGAAAGGCTTCCTCTCGCAGCTCAGTCATATCGAGAGGGAGTTCCATGTCCGTTGGTTCGGTTGGCGACGAGGTCCGCGCGGAACAGGCAAGCCCGCAGCAGAGTCTCGGTACCGCCGCCGCGCGGAACCTGGCGACCACCACCAAGTCGGCCCCGCAGATGCAGGAGATCACCTCCCGGTGGCTGCTGCGCGCGCTGCCGTGGGTGCAGGTCCAGGGCGGTACGTACCGGGTGAACCGGAGGCTCAGCTACTCCGTGGGTGACGGCCGCGTCACCTTCGTGCAGACCGGAGAGCGTGTCGCGGTGATCCCCGCCGAACTCGGCGAACTCCCGGCGCTGCGCGGCTACGAGGACGAGGAGGCGCTCACCGAACTCGCGTCGCGGTGCCGCCAGCGCCAGTACGCGCCGGGAGAGGTGATCGCCACCGCGGGCGAGCCCACGGACCGCGTCCACCTCCTCGCGCACGGCAAGGTCGAGCAGATCGGCGAGGGGCCGTACGGCGACGAGGCGATCCTCGGAGTCCTCGCCGACGGCGCCTACTTCGGCGACAGCTCGCTGACCCACGAGGACGCCACCTGGGAGTGGACCGCCCGCGCGGCCACCACCTGCACGGTCCTCGAGCTCACCCGCGACGACGTGCGCAACCTCGCCGAGCGGGCCGGGTCGCTCGCCGCCCACCTCGCGGGCGTGGCCGCACTGCCCCACCAGCGCACCAACAAGTACGGCGAGGCCGAGATCGACCTCTCCGCCGGCCATGTCGGCGAGGCGGTCGTCCCGCACACGTACGTGGACTACGACGCCTCCCCGCGCGAGTACGAACTGTCCGTCGCGCAGACCGTGCTGAAGGTCCACAGCCGGGTCGCCGATCTCTACAACCAGCCGATGAACCAGACCGAGCAGCAGTTGCGGCTCACGGTCGAGGCGCTGCGCGAGCGCCAGGAGCACGAGCTCATCAACAACCGGGAGTTCGGCCTCCTCTCCAACTGCGACTACGGGCAGCGGCTCCAGCCCCACGACGGCGTGCCCAGCCCGGACGACATGGACGAGCTCCTCTCGCGCCGCCGGGGCTCCAAGATGTTCCTCGCGCACCCGCGCGCCATCGCCGCCTTCGGGCGTGAGTGCAACCGGCGCGGTCTCGTCCCCGAGTCCATCGAGATCAACGGCAACCGGATCCCGACCTGGCGCGGGGTGCCGATCTACCCGTGCAACAAGATCCCGGTCTCGGACGCCCGGACCACCTCGATCATCTGTATGCGTACGGGCGAGTCCGACCAGGGCGTGATCGGCCTCCATCAGACGGGCATCCCGGACGAGATCGAGCCGAGCCTGTCCGTCCGCTTCATGGGCATCGACGAGCAGGCGATCATCTCCTACCTGGTCACGGCCTACTACTCGGCGGCGATCCTCGTGCCCGACGCGCTGGGAGTCCTGGAGAACGTGGAGGTCAGCCGCTGGCGCTGACCTCGCTGATCCGGCGAACCGGGGAATCGCCGATCCGGGGCGGGGGGCCGCGCCGACGGCTCCCCGCCCCGGCCCGGCCGCCGTGCCGGGGACGGACCTTGGACGGCCCTCGAGACGGAGGAGCCCAACGGTTCGTGACCGCCGCACCCGCTGAGGGGTCACGCCTCCGGGACGATGCGGTTCACCACGGTCTCGATGAGGGAGTCCAGCTCCCGGTCGTCGTGCAGTCCGGGGACCGTGAAGTGGTCGAGCAGCAGCCCGGTGAGGGCGAAGTAGAGCAGCCGGACCGTGTCCGCGTCGCCCGGCATCCCCGCGGCGAGATGCAGGCGGATGTTCTCGTCGAGGTCGCCGCGCAGCACCTCGGTCAGCCGGGCGCGCAGTTCGGGGCGACGGGTGGCCTCCAGCCGGAGCTCGAAGAGGCCCAGGTAGCAGCTGCGCTCGGCCGCCATCCGCCGGGCGAGCCAGCGCATCAGCTCCACGACCAGCTCGCGGCTGGGCTCGGGCCGCATGGCCGTGTCCACGGAGCCGGGCTCCGGGGTGAGTCGGACGAAGATCCGTTCCCCGACCTGGGAGAGCAGCTGGTCCCGGTCGGTGAAGTAGTTGGACGAGGTGCCCATGGGGACACCGGCGCGCGCGTCGACCGCCCGGAAGGTCAGCCCACGGGCGCCTTCGTCCGCGAGCACCTCGATCGCCGCGTCGAGCAGGACCGCACGCCGCTCGGGATTCCTCGCCATCCGAGTTCCTTTCGTTCTCTTCGACTCTCGTCGAACTTAGGGCTTGCGCAACCACTACAGATGAAGCACTATAGCCGTCGTGGTTGCGACCGCAGCCCACACCCCAGAGACAAAGAGGACCGGTTTGCGCAAGCTCACCTACTTCATCGCCTGCTCCATCGATGGCTTCATCGGTGACCCGAAGGGCGATGCCACGTCCACGTACGCCTACGTGGCCGGGGAATACCTGGAGTACTTGAAGACCGAGTACCCGGAAACCATCGCCGCCCCCGGGTGGCCCGTGGTCGGCATCGAGCCCGGCACTGCGAGCCGCCGCTTCGACACCGTGATCCAGGGCCTGAACTCGTACCGGATCGGCCTGGACGTCGGCGTCACCAGCCCCTACTCCCACCTGCGGGAGCTCGTCGCGACCCGCTCGCTCGCCGAGTCGCCCGACCCCAACGTCGAGCTGATCGCCGACGACCTCGTCGGCCGGGTCCGCGAACTGAAGGCCGAGGAGAGCCCGCTCGACATCTGGCTCTGCGGTGGCTCCACGATCGCCGGCGAGCTCATCGACGAGATCGACGAGCTGATCATCAAGACGTACCCGCAGGTCTTCGGCTCCGGTATGCCGATGTTCGGCGCCGGCTTCGAGCCCCGCGACTTCGAACTCGGCGCGGTGCGCGCCTTCGACAACGGCGTGCTCGTTCGTACGTACACCAGGAAGCGGTGACAAGGGCGGCGCCCTACCCTGGGAGGTATGGGCAGCCAAACCCCGCGTACGGTACGGGACCCGCAGGCCACGCCCACATGCCAGGCCTGCGGACAGTCCCTCGAAATCGTCGCGAAGCGGCACAAGGTCCTGGGGGCCTGGGTGCCGGAGTGGGAAGTGCAGTCGTGCCGCAACCCGGGGTGCCGGTCGTACGTCGCCCCCGAGGGGGCCGACCGGGAAGACGACGCCCCTGAGGGGGCCGCGGACGGAACTCCCGAGGGTGGTGCGGAAGCCACTAGCACGCACGTGACCGGCAAGAACGGCGAGACCGGGAGAAGTCCGGCCCCGGGGTGACCGGACGCGCGAAGGAGCCGGTCAGACCGCTACAGTCCGCGCATGTCATCGGAGTCGTCAGAAATCTGGACCGGTTGGTACCGGGACCGCAGCGGCGCGGAAGCGATCGTGATCACGGCGGGCGGGAGCCAGGTGTCCACCCGCATCAGGGGAGTCGAGTACACGGGCGCGACCTTCGACGCCCTGCGCGCGGCGGACGAGGGTGGCGAGGCCCTCACCGGTTGTGTCCTGGAGTGGGACCTGCCGCTCCCCGTCGTCATGGACGGCGCCACGCAGCAGGCCACCCTCGGCTGCCTGCTGACGCTCGGTGAGCGCGTGGACCTGAGTCTGACGCTGCACTACGGCGGCGCCGCCTTCGAATCCGGCATCGCCGGGGGCGACTTCGACGAGGCCCTCGAGCGGGTGAGGCGCCAGCTCCCGGACGGGGCGCAGTTCGGCCGCAAGCTCCGCCAGGCCGCCTGAAAGCGGAGCGCGGGCCGGGCGGCCGTCAGGCGGGGCGCATGAGGGTCACGCGAGGCCGTCAGGCGGGGCGCACGGGGTCACGCGAGGCCGTTCCACCCCCAGCGCGGGGTGGGTCCGGGTTCGCCGAGATCCGTGCCCGGCTCCGCGGCCGAGACGTCCTTGGCGATCTTGGTCCCCCAGTCGAAGTACTCCACCACCCGGCGGCGCAGCAGCTCGTCGTCCGGCAGCTCCTTCTCCACCGCCGCGGTCATCAGCTCCATCCAGCGCAGTCGCTGCTCCTCCGTGATGCCGAGCCCGAGGTGAGCGCGGAGCAGGGCCTGGTGACCACCTAGTTCCGCCGTGAAGTCGGCGGGTCCCGAGAAGACCTCCGCCAGCCACACGGCGACATGCTCGACATGGGCGGAGGTGAAGTCGGCGAAGACGGGCGCGAGGAGGGGGTCGGCCAGGACCGCCTCGTAGAACGTGTCGGACAATCGGCGCAGCGCGTCTGCGCCGCCCACGGCCTCGTACAGGGTGTTCGTGTGCTCGGCGGTCATGGGACGCCTCCGGTGTCCGGGATGTGTGCTCCCAGCTTTCACGCAACTCGGGCCGGCTCCAAGGATGTTCGCTCTCGGCGGGGCGAACGGCACAGGGCCGTCCGCCCCGCCGGGACGCATGCCCCGGGTGGGCTCAGAAGGTCTTCACGGCCGAGGCGAGGCCGTTGCGCCACAGCTGGTCGACGCGTGCCCGCTCCTGGGCGTTGGGCTGGGCGTTCTGGCAGGAGGTGCCCGGACCGCCGCCGGACATCAGCTCGCTGCACGGGCCGGAGTAGTGGTCGGGGAGGCCGAGGACGTGCCCGGTCTCGTGGGCGGTGACGCGGGTGGAGTTGTACTGCTGGTTCTGCCGGTAGTCGAGGAAGATGTAGCCGTTGCCGTGCCCGTCGGTGCTGGCGTACGAACCGCGCGAGTCATTGCCCTCGTAGTAGCGGAAGTCGGGGTTGCTGCCCTCCACCAGCCGTACGTTGACCACCGAGCTGTTCCATATCTGGGTGCTGCGGGAGATCTGGGTGCGGAAGCTCGGGGCGTTGGCGGCGCTGTACACGACGGTGACGGCTGCCGCGCCGGGGTTGGCGGCCCGCTTCTTCGCCACGGACTTCATGACGGCGTCGTGGAACGCCTTGGTCGCCTTCGCGTCCTCGGCGGACCCGGCGTACGCCGCGTACCCGGTGGGCGCGACGGTGGAGTCGACGGGCGCGGCGGAGGCGGTGGGGACGCCCAGCGCGGCGGCGAGTCCGAGGCCGAGGGTGGCGGCGAGCGAGGCGGTGAGGACCTTGGGGTGTCTCATGGGGGGTGGCTCCTCCTGGTCGGTTGGAGAGAGTGTCGGGGGAGCCGGGGCCGCTGCGGATGATGGCAGCAGGGGATAGCGCGAAGGCATCATCACCTGATGGGGATGAGTCTGAACTCCCCTCGAAATAGAGGGAATTGGTGGGACGAGGGTGTCTGGTGCGACCCCGGGTGCGGCCCTACCCTCGGGGCATGGAGCTGGAGGTGAGACATCTGCGCGTGCTCTGCGCCATCGCGGACACGGGCAGTCTGCACAAGGCCGCGCGGCAACTGGGCATGAGCCAGCCCTCGTTGACGACACAGTTGCGCCGCATCGAGAACGCCCTCGGCGCGGAGCTCTTCGCACGCGGCCGCACCGGCTGCCGCCCCACACCGCTGGGCCGCTCGGTGCTCAGCAGGGCGCGCCCGCTCGTCGACCAGATGGCCGCGCTGATCACCGAGACCAGGGCCGCGGCCGCCCGCACCGACGGGCCGCGGCTGCGGGTCGGTTCGACCGCGAGCAGGGCCCTGCCGGGTTGGCTGCGGCGGCTGCGCCAGGGCCTCCCGGGCACGGACATCGCGCTCCACATGGACGTCTCCGCCAACGCCCTGCTGCGGTCGGTCGCGGTGGGCCAGCTGGACGTGGCCTTCGTCCACGAGGTCGAGGGGTGCCCGCTGCGGGTGCCGGACGGCCTCCTGGCGCGGGTCCTGGTCGAGCGGGAGCCGCAGTTCGTCTCGATGGCCCCGGACCATCCGGCCGCCGCGCTGTCCGTGGTGGAGCTGGCGGACCTCGCCGATGACCGCTGGATGGTCGACCCGACGGTGGACGGCGAGTGGGACGGCCTGCGGCGCGTCCTGAGCGAGGCCGGCATCGACCCGCCGCTGCTGCACGGCGACTACCACACGGCCGCGTCCTTGATCGTCCTCGGCGAGGCGGTGGCGCCCTGCCAGCCGACATCGTTGCCACGCGAGGACATGGCGATCAGGCCGCTCCGGGACGACCCGCTGGCGGTACGGCTGCTCCTCTACGCCCGCGACGGGGCGCTGCTCGACCCGCTGTACGCCGACCTGGCGGCGGCCTACCGGGAGGCGGCGTTGCGGGCGGCGCCGTACCGGCAGTGGCTGCGCCGGCACGGGATGTCGGTGGGGCCGGGCATGATGACGGTATGAAGGATCTTGTGGACGAGACGGCGGCGGGGGTCATGCGCGCGGCAGGGGCCGTCGAGGGGGAGCTCCGTTGAGCGCGGCACGCGTACGGCACGCGCTTGCGGAGGATCTGGACCGGGTGGCCGAACTGGCCGCCGAGCACGCCGCGTACGAGATGGCCACGCCGCCGGCCCCGGGCCTCGCGGACCGCCTGGCCCGCCTCCTCTTCGGCCCCGAACCGCCCCGCCTGCGGTGCCTGGTGGCCGAACTCCCCGACGGCCGCCTCGCCGGCTACGCCACGTGCGCCCCCGAGCTCTCCACCTGGGACGGCGCCGAGTACCTCCACATGGACTGCCTCTACCTCTCCGCGACCGAACGCGGCCTGGGCCTCGGCCCCCTGTTCATCGAAGCCCTGCGCGAGGAGGCCCGCACCCTCGGCCTCACCGAGATCCAATGGCAGACCCCGACCTGGAACGAGGGCGCGATCCGCTTCTACGACCGCCTGGGCGCCACGCCGAAGCAGAAGCTCCGCTACACCCTCCCGGTGGACCCCACGGCGTGACCCGGCCGGGCGGCGCGCAAGCCGAAGGGGCCCGTCCGGGATTGCCGGGCGGGCCCCTTCGGGCGGTGCTTCGCGCGAGGAAGGTCAGGCCTTCTTCGTCTCCTAGTAATGGGGCGGGTGGGTGACCTGCGGCGATGGTGGCCGCAGGTCGCTGACCTGGCCTTTTGCTGTTGGGTGGCGATGGGGTGCGACGGTCTTGATCGGGTGTCCTGCGGACTGTGTGCGGACTGCGAGCGCGGCTGGGGGGCAGGGGGCTGCCAGCAGCGCAGTCTCACTGTGCCGGTAGAGGGACGCCAGGTTCTCTCAGGGCCCAGCGAGTGAAGGTCGTGGTCGCTGTCCTCGCTAGGCCGGGGAGAGACTCCCTTCCCAGCATCGATTATCGGCCAGCGTGAGTGAGCGGATGCTTGCGCCGAGTGATCTAGGTACCTAGGGTGCAGGCTGCACCTTCCGGGTGGTCAGACCGCCAGCCCGGAAGCTTCGGGGGGACATGGTGCGATCTATGGGGTTTTTACACGCATGCCCTCTTCGAAGTGCACGGATTGAAACTTCGAGAGGATGGTTTCTGCATGAACATGAGGCGTAAAGTCAGCCAGTCCGCCACCGCTCTGGGGGCGATAGCTGCTGTATCCCTTGCACTCGCGCCGACCGCTGCCGCCGAGGGGTCGTTCTCGAGCAGCCTCACCGGCGTTGCCACCGGGTTCAACTCCCGCTGGTGGACGGACAAGAACACCGACGGAGCCGGGACGGTCATCAAGTTCACGTCGTGCTCCCTCTTCACCGGACCCGGTTTCAGGGACGTGACCGTGCAGCTCAGCCGATACCGGCCGGTCATCGCTGACGTCAACGAGGGCCAGAAGACCTTCAGCGCGTGTGCGTCCGGGGCGACTTCCTCGGGCAACTGGGGTGACAAGCAGGCTGCCGACTACCGCTTCGCCATCATGAAGATCAATGGGAGCACGTCCGGCTACCGCCTGGACGTTGACACCGTCGGCGTCTCGTACTGAGCCCCCAGCTGCCAGCAGACAAACTCAAAATCGAGGCGAAATGAACCTTTCCACTGCGCGTACGAACCGAAGGCGAGCCGGTGGGGCCCTGGGACTCGCAACGGCGATGACACTGACCCTCGCCGGCCCTGCTTTCGCAGAGGGCTCGTGGTCCAGCTCCATGGGCGGGGTGCTCGTGGGCTTCGACTCCCGCTGGTGGAGCGACGGCGACAGAGACAACGTGGGCACCACCATATCCTTCACGGGGTGCAGCACCAGCTCTTCGACGGACAGCAGCGTGACCGTGCAGCTCAGCCGATACCGGCCGGTCATCGCTGACGTCAACGAGGGCCAGAAGACCTTCACCGCATGCATGTCCGGAGGGACTTCCTCGGGCAACTGGGGTGACAAGCAGGCTGCCGACTACCGGTTCTCGATCATGAAGATCAACGGTGCGACTCAGTACGTCAACCTGTCGGTCAACAATGTGAGCGTCAAGTACTGACGCCTGCCAGCCGTAGGCCAGACTCCGGAGTTGATGGGACGAGCATCCATCAACTCCGGTGTTCTGTTTCCGAAAGAACGATCCAATATGCCGATTCAGTACGCTGAATGCACGTTCTCCTACGGGAAGCGTCGCAACATCCTCGAATCACTCGAGTTGACATTCCCGGAGGGACACACGGTACTTCTCGGCCCGAATGGCGCGGGCAAGAGCACCCTGCTCGGGCTGGGCGCCTCCGCGATGCGACCTCGTCGAGGCCGAGTCTTGTACGACGGACTGGATACTGCGTTGCGACGGACCGCTGCGGAGTACCGGCGGCGGATCGGCTGGATGCCGCAGCGAATCGACTGCCTGTCTGGGCTCACCGCACGCGAGCAGGTCGCCTATGCAGGCTGGCTCAAAGGGATGGCCCGTTCCGATGCATGGGCTCGCTCCCTGGAGGCGTTGAGGTCGGTTGAACTCGGTGACTCGATCGACCGGCCCGTGAAGCACTTGTCGGGTGGCCAGTTGCGCAGGGTGGGGGTGGCGCAGTCCCTCGTGCACGGTGCCGAGGTGCTTCTACTGGATGAGCCGACCGCTGGGATGGACCCACGCCAGCGCCGGGTGTTCCACGATGTGCTGGCGGGGCTGAGGGGGAGGGTTCAGGTCGTAGTCTCCACGCACGACGTGGTCGACCTGGACAGTTCGTACGACAGTGTCGTCGTCCTCCTCGGCGGGCAGGTTGAGTTCCAGGGGCCGGTAGACGAGTTCAGCCGCCTGGCCCCCTCCGACACCTCTCCTGGCCGGCTCTTCGAGGGCGCGTACGCGGCTGTCACCGAGGCCGATGCGCGATGAAGATCCTTACATCTTTCCGCACATCAGCTGTGCGCTGGCCCGCAGTCCCCCTCCTGGTGTTGTGTTGGTATCTCGTGGGCGAGTGGGTACGCTTCTCCGAACCTCGCTTCGGCACAGCCGTCGGCGAGGCGAGCGCCTTCCCTGTCTGGGCCATCGCCTCGGTCTGCGCAAGCTGCGCCGCATGGGAGGCCGGCAGGCTGAGGCGGGCACGGGTATGGGACGGCACACCAGCCCGGCATCGCCTACAGATCGCCGGAAACGCTCTGCTACCTGTTGGAGTCCTGGCCATCGTGGCCCAACTGGCAGGACTCATGGCGGCCGCGTTGGCCCTCTGGGCCGTTCCTGACGGTCAGGGGTGGCTCGCCGCTGCTTCCGCAGCTGTCGTCGTCATGGCATGGATTGTCCTCGGCTTCGGCCTGGGCGCACTGGTGCCTCGGGCCGTAGCCGCACCCGCAGTGCTGATCGGCTGCTTCGCGTGGATGACCTTCACGGCGTCAGCGAACACAACCTGGCCCAGGCATCTCACAGGGATGCAGGTGAGCGCGTCCAACCTCACCGACATCGTCTCGACAGAGGCGTTCGTGGCCCCCATCGCGTTGACTGGCGCGCTGGCCCTGGCAGTGATTCTCGTCGGCAGCCGCCAGCAGCCTGGCAAGATTCTCGTCACTGCTTCTGCTGGGCTGGCCGTCGCCGGAACCCTCGTCGCCTACACGATCGTGCGTGACTGGGGACCCGGTGCCCCTATGGTCGCTCGAACCGGCACCACCGTGTGCTCGCTCGAATCCCCTACGGTCTGCCTGCCCAAGGAGTACTCCACCCTGGCCGAACCGGCGCACACGGCCGCAGGAAAGGTTCTTCCCCGGCTGGAAAGCGTCGGCATACATGCTCCTTCTCGCCTCCTCATGACCTCACGGGAAACACCGGTCAGCGGCGAGACCTGGCGATTCCACCCGAGTCACGGCACTGGGCCGGAGGCGATGGAAATCGCCGTCGCCTTGAGCGCAGCACCCGCCGGAGATGTGCCGTTCTGCTCCGAAAGCTACCAAGGTACGCCTGACGTCGTGCATGCGTGGCTCCTCCTGACCGCGGGAATCGGCGCGGAGACGGTCTCGAACACAACTGCGCCGGAAGCCGCCGTCGCAGCAGCCCGGGTTCGCCTGCGGCCCGCCGCGCAGCAGCTCGACTGGTTCAACAGCACTTGGACCTCGCTCAAGGAGTGCCAGACGCCTCCCGCCCTGCCCGGGAGCGCCAGTTGATGCCTTTGTGGCGAGTTCGACGGTGGTGGCTCAGCGGCTTGGCACTCGCTGTCTTCATCATCCTGCTGCCCCTCTGCGGCGAAGGCCAAGTAGCGCTCCCATCGCTCAACACGCTCGGCTCCGCGCCCGTGAAGGTCCTGCTGTTCTCCCCGATTCCCGTATGCCTGGGGATCCTCTACTGCCTCGATCGCAGACTCCCGGCGACGGAAGCGGTGGCAGCGCGGCCAGTGCCCCTGATGGACCAAGCCGCCGTAGTCGTGGTCTGTCTGACTGGTCTCGCCGGCTGCGCGCTCATCGCGACTACAGCAGGGTTTCCCATGGCTTGGGCAGCAGGGCGCAACCTGCTCTTCCTCACGGGACTCGCCCTCGTGGTGCGGGCTGTTCTCGGATCGGCCGCAGGTGGATCAGCTGCGGTCGGCTGGCTGGTCCTGACGACACTCCTGGGGTACGGGGACGGCCTTCAACCTCGGATATGGACCATCGTTCTTCGAGGCGGCGCTGACGTGGTTGCTGCGTCCGCCGCCTGTCTGATGTGCGCCGGGGGGATCGTGGCTCTCGGTGTCCAGTCTTGGCGAGGACGCTCCTTCGCTCGGGATTGACGCTTGCTGCGGCCTCTCCTTGGCACAGTCCCGGGTCAAGACATCTCAGGAGGCGAGGCCCATCCGTCCAGGGAGACCTGCGGTCCGTCTGCGAGGTACTGGCAGTGGTGTCGACGAATTCAAAGGGGATGGTGTCGGCGCTGACCCAGCGGACCTGAGAGTGCTTGCGGCGTTCGCGGTTCTCGGGTTCGCCAGGCCACTCGTGGGCGGCGAAGACGACGGTGAGGAAGCCGTTGGGGGCCTTGACGCCCCAGGCGGAAATCGGTCAGGCCATGCGCTTCATCTCGATGGCGAGGGCTCCGAGGGCTTCCTTCTCGGGGCCGTAGATGGTGCGGATGTTGGCGAGTTGCTGGTCCCGGGTGGCGGTCGGGTTGACGTTGGACGGGCCCTCGCCGTCGAGGAGGGCCTCGAAGTTGGGGTACTCGGTGACTCGGAGGACTTCGACGTCGCAGGTCTCGTCCGTGCCCTTGATGCGGAAGCGGATGGTGTTGCCGGCGGCGAGGTCGGAAAGGTGCGGGTACTTGACCCGCACCTCGATGGTCTTGGTGCCCGCGGCGACGAGCTCGAAGTACTGGCGGTAGAGGTTGAGCTCGCGGACGCGGGCGGTGCGGTCGGTCATCGGGAGGGAACGCTCCTGGGGGACGGTGCGGTGATCATGCGGCCGATTTCGGCGGCCGAGTACGAGCGGAAGAAGTGGCGGGGGTCGGAGAGCACGGTCTCGGTCATGGCGAGCAGCTGGTCGGCGTACGCGGTGACGGTGCCGGGCCACTGCCGGGTGTCGAGCATCCAAGGGGCGGCTCCCTCGGGCAAGGGGGCACGGCCTTCTCGTATGAGGGATTTCGACAGCTTGGCACCGGTGTCGGTGACAACCTGGGGGCAGAACAGACGGGCCGGGAGCTGGGTGCGGGTGAGGCCCACGGCCTGGAGGGCCTCGTCGACGAGGTGGGAGCCGAAGACCCAGTCGCCGCCCTTGACCATGACGTGCAGGGTGCCCGGGGGGCTGGTCAGGGCGAGTTCCTTGACCAGGTTGCGATAGAGCGTGGCCAGGTCGAGGTAGCCGCCGGCGGTGGGCGTGATGGTGGCCTCGTACGGGCCGTGGTGGAGGCAGACGGCGGAGACTTGCGCTGTTTCGGGGCCGGTGAGGTGGGCCCGTGTGCGTTCGGCGTGCTTCTCCGCCCAGCCGCAGCCGGGGTTCGGGCAGGGGACGCGGAGGTGCGGGGTTCCGGTGGAGGGAGCGAGCCACCAGCGGGCTGCGTCGATGCGGGGGAGGAGCCGGAGCCAGGTGCGGCGGTAGTGCTCGCCGGCCTGCTGCTGGGTGTACGTCTCGATGTGGTGCGGGATGCCCAGGCGTCGGGACAGGGCGGTGAAGAGGGGCTGGTAGAGGGCGGTGACGAGGTCGTTCAGGGCCTGCTCGCCGAGGGCCTGGGCGTAGGCGCGCTGGTAGCGGTGTCCGCTGGTCGGGTCGGTGGTCAGCTCGTACGGGGCGTTGTCGAGGGCGCTGAAGAGGACCTCGGTGGGGAGGCCGAAGCGGTCGCGCAGCCGGGCGGCCATGGCGAAGGCCAGGGACTGCACGAGCGAGGTGCCGATGTGCGGGGCGCCGTT
Organism: Streptomyces sp. NPDC059567; assembly: GCF_042735655.1. Lineage (NCBI taxonomy): Bacteria > Bacillati > Actinomycetota > Actinomycetes > Kitasatosporales > Streptomycetaceae > Streptomyces > Streptomyces sp. NPDC059567. The sequence goes on from NZ_JBHWBS010000036.1 coordinate 57,208, forward strand.
GATCTGGGTGCCGACGACCAGCACGATCCGCTCGGGCGGGGCAGCCAGGATGCGCGGGGTCAGGACGTCCTCGGCGTGGTGGAGGGCGTTGGCGAGAACGGTGTTCGGCGAGACGGGATGGGTGGTCACGAGGCGTCTCCCTGGGGGCCGGTGGTGTGGGGTGGCAGGGGCGCGGCCCAGCTGTTGGCACGGTCGAATACGGCCCAGACGCACTTTCCGGGGCCCGTCCGCTCCTTCACGCCCCAGCTGTCGGCGGTCACGGCGACGATCAGCAGACCGCGGCCGTCGACGGCGGACTCCTCGGGAACCCGCTGTGTCGGCCTGTTCTCGCCGCCGTCGTGGACCTCGATCCGCAGCTCCGCGTCGAGGGACTCGACGCGTACGAGGACGAGGCGGCCCACGGGCGCCCCATGCAGCACGGCGTTGGTGACGAGCTCCGAGGTGCACAGCCGCATGTCGTCGAGGCGGCTCGTCTCACCCCATTCGGTCAGCGTGGCGGCGACGAAGCCGCGAGCGGTACGCGGCGTGGTCCGGCGGCGAGGGAACAGCATGGTGCGGTGTCGCCCCGTGCCCGGAAGGAGGTCCGAGGCGGTGTCGGTGGCCTGGTTGGTGAGTCTGCTTGCCATGGTCAACAGCAAAGCGACTTAACTCATTTGGGTCGGGAGCCAGCGTGGGGGCCAAGACGGGGGCCACTATGGGGGCCAGAGGTCACGTGTTCCTGGGGGACGGCATGGGCGACACTGGGATCGGCGCCTTGCTCGTCCGGCTGCGCACCGCGCGTGGCTGGAGCCAGCAGAGGGTTGCCGACGAGTACAACGCCCTGGAGGGGCGTTCTGCGAAGACTGGCAAAGAGATCGGGCGGTACGAGCGCGAAGCGCGAGTTCCCGTTCCCTACGCCCGGAAGTATCTGGCGCAGGTCTTCAGCGTCGATGTCGCCGTACTCGACCAAGCCGTTGCCGTCAGCAAGGGGCAGCGGGACGGGTCCGATGCCGCCGAGGTCGAGATTGTGCCGTCGGTGCTGCCGTCCGAAGGCACTCTCGTCCGTGGAGACCCGCTCTCTGAGGACGCTGTGAGGTCGGCCGAGTTCGCCCGGTTCATTGCGCAGCGGAACGCCGACGAGTTCGTCGTGGAGCAGCTGGAGGCAGACGTCGGCCGGCTCGCCCGTACGTACGTCAGCCACCCGTTGATGGAGCAGTACGTCGAGATCAGGCGGTTACGGGACGGGGTCTTCGAGCTGCTGCGCGGGCGCCAGCACCCCCGGCAGACCACTGACCTGTACCTCTCCGCTTCTCGCCTCTGTGGCCTGTCCGCGCACGTCTGCCTCGACCTTGGCGACTACGACTCGGCTGCCACCCATGCCCGTACCGCACGGGCCTGTGCCGAGGCGGCCGGGCACGAGGGGATGCTGGCCTGGGTACGGGCCGTAGAGTCGTTGATCGCGTACTGGACGGGGCGGTACGAGCAGGCGGCCCGGCTGGCGCAGGCCGGCCGGCGGCAAAGAGCGGGCGGCAGCATCGGCGCACGGCTGGCGAGCCTGGAAGCAAGGGCGTTGGCGATAGTCGGCGACTCGGCAGGAGCGCTCGCCGCCCTGTCGGATGCCGAACGATCTCGTGAGGCGATCTCGGGTCGGGACGAGGTACTGGGAGTCTTCGGCTTTCCCGCGGCCAAGCAGTTTGCGTACGCCGGAACGACCCTCCTGGCCGTGGGTGGGCAGGAGCACGTCCAGCAGGCCATCGTCAGCGCGGAGACGGCGATCCGCTTCTATCTCAGCGCGGACGGAGACGACCAGTCGGTCGGTGACCTGTTCGCCGCGCACCTCGACCTCGCCAGCGGGCACCTGCTCCTGGGCGACCTGGACGGCACGGAGAAGATGCTCGGCTTCGTTCTCCAGTCCTCGCCGGAGCGCATGTCGGCCAGTATCGTGCGCCGGCTCACCGTTCTCGGGCGGGAGCTGGGAGGGCCGCAGTACGGTGGAACCGCGCAGGCGGTGCACCTGCGTGACCGGCTCCAGCACACGGTCGTCCGTGCGTCCCTGCCTGCCGCCCACCCTCCGGAGTTGCCGACGTGACCGACTTGTCCGCCGCCCACGACGCCGCTGTCACCGACCGGGCCCGCCTGGCGGGCAGCGCCTACAACGGAGACCGCGACCTGGCCGCCCGGCAGTCGCTCTACCAGTGGCAGACGCCCCGTTACGACCTGCCGGGTCTCGTCGCCGAGCAGTTGGGCGACGTACGCGGGCGCGTCGTCGACATCGGATGTGGCAACGGCAAGTTCATCCAGCGGCTCCGTCAGGACCGTGGAGACCTGTTCTTGCTCGGTCTTGACATCGCCCCCGGCATCCTGGCTGACGTCCCCGGCCCCGTCGCCGTGGCGGATGCCACGAGGCTTCCGCTCGCGGCGGGCGGCGTCGACGCCGCCCTTGCGCTTCACATGCTCTACCACGTGCCCGACATCCCCCAGGCGGTCAGGGAACTGGCCAGGATCGTGGCCGGTGACGGGCTGGTGATCGCCTCCACCAACAGCGACCGCGACAAGGCCGAACTCGACGACCTCTGGCAGCGGGCCGCCGGCGACATCCTCGGCATCGACCGGGGCCCGGCTCGCATCTCGCTCAGTGCTCGCTTCTCCCTGGAGAAGGCGCCCGCCTTCCTCGGAGAGGAGTTCAGCCGCGTGGAGGTCGCCGAACTGCCGGGGACCATCACCGTCCACGACCCCGAGCCTGTGGTTGCCCACATGGTTTCGTACCGTGCCTGGGCGGACCAGCACGACGTGCCCTTCGACGCGACTATCGACCGCGCCCGCACGTTGGTGGCCGACCACATCGCCCGGCACGGGTCGTACGAGATCACCTGCCTTGGTGGCCTCCTTGTCTGCCGCCGCTGAGAGCCGACGCACTATCGGCGACGACCGTGCTCCGTGGGCTGCTTGCTCATCGGTGTGGGTGTGGTCCGCGGTGTAGGCGGGGTCGTGCGCGTGCTCCTCATGCGAGCCGCTTGCGTTCGCCGGTTCGGCTGAGCGGTGATGCGCCAGTTGAGGACCTCGGCGGGGTGCTCGGCGCTGTCGAGTTCTCGTTGTGTGCCTACCTCGACCAGGAGGCGGCGGGGGTTGTGGCCGGCAGTTTCGGCGTGGGCGAGGGTTGTGGTCAGGGCGGTCCAGGAGGGGTCGGCGAGGATGCGGTCGGCGTGGTTGGGGAGGGTCGCGCATACGTCTTGCTCGTAGCGGCTGGCGGTTGTGGCTCGTGGTGCGCGGCGGGTCAGGTCCGCCAGGAGGGGTGTGGCGGCCTGCTGGTAGCCCGTCTGGAGGTGGCGGAGGGCTTCCTCGGCTGCGGCTGCCTGTTGTTCGTGGCCGCGCTGTTCGTGCCACTTGGCGGCGGCGCGGGCCAGGTGCACGGTGGCGAAGAGCAGGGCGATGGCGAGTCCGCCCGGCTCGCTGGAGGCGTAGGCGAGTTCCTTGGCGGCCTTGCGCAGGGCGGTGGCGGCCTGGTGGTCGGCGCGGGTGGCGGAGCGGCGGGCGCGGTTGAACGCCACCGCCGCCGCTCGTAGTTCCGCCCGGTGTGGGCCGGTCGTGGCGCTTGCGATGTTGTACAGGGCGTCGCCGAAGGCGGCCAGGTGGCCCTGGGCGGCGGCATCGTCGCCGGAGTCGAGGACGGTGCGTGCCACCTGTATGGCGTTGATGGTGTGACGCCATGGGTCGGCGGGGTCCGCCGCATACCCCGGGCGGTCGGCTACCTCCTGGTCAAGAAGGCGTTCGCGTAGGCGGTTGATGGAGAGGTCGGGGGCGAGTTTCGAGCCGCCGTACCAGACGGGCTCGTCGGCCGCGTTGGTGTCGCCAGGTGCGGCGAGGCTGTAGCCGATCACGTCGCCGGTCTCGGGGCCGAGGCGTGTTTTGACCTTGATGCCGAGGGACTGCAGCACGGTGAAGTAGTCGGCTTCGGTTCGTACGGCGGCGGCGACCGCGTACGCCTGCTCGCGCAGCCACTGCCGTGCCGTGACCGTCTGGCCCTGGCGCTCGGCCTTGGCGCGTTCGGCGCTGGTGGGAGTGCGGGGCGCGGTGAGGTCGCCGGACTTCAGGCGGCGCAGGCCGAACTCGGCTTCGATCTTGCGGCACTCGGCTTGGGCCCGCTGTCCGTCGCGGTGGGTGCGCGGGCGGCGTCCGTCGGCGCGGACGGTGGTGGCCATGATGTGGATGTGGTCGTCGGCGTGACGCACCGCGATCCACCGGCATGCCTTCTCGTCACCTTCGGGGGCGATGCCGGCAGCGTGAACGATGCGGCGGGCGACCTCGGCCCACTCGGCGTCAGTGAGGTAGCGGTCGCCGGGCGCGGTACGGACCGGACAGTGCCAGACGTGCCGAGGCGGCTTCTTACCGCCCATCTCGCGGGTGCGCAGGTCGACGTGGTGGTCGAGGCGCTTGGCGAGGAGGGTGTAGCTGGCCTCAGGGTCGCGGCCGGGGTCGGGGGCGCCGGCCATGTCCCAGGCGGCGACGATGTGAGGGTCGGTGTGTTCGTCGCGGCGGCCGGCGCCGAAGAGGTAGACGATCAGTCCGCGGGTGTTGGAGCCAGTGGAGACGTCAGGAACCATGCGCAGCGCCTTCCGTCAGGAGCTGGTCGATCAGTCGGTAGCTGCTCTCAGCCACTTGCTCGACGCGGTCCAGCACTGCCTCGGCACGCTCGGGCACTGTTCCTCGGTGGATGGCTGCGGTGATCTGGTTGAGGTTGCCTCCGATGCGGTTCAGCGCGACTGTGTGTGCCTCGACGGCCTCGATCAGCGGGCGGAGAGGATCGTCCTCCGGGCTGCCGACCAGTCCTGCCTTGCCCAGGGCGACGGCGAGGGCGGCGTCCCCGACGAATCCGGCGAACTTCTGACCGCGCTGGTGGGCGGCGGCGCTGATCACGCGGACCGCAGTCCGCGTGAAGCGGATGGTCTTCTCCTGGTCGCGCTTCTCCACCGTGCGCTTGCGGTTCATCAGCGCGGGCAGGACGGGGGCATCGGGGTCCCGCCAGGACGGCTGCTCGACGGGCGGTTGGACATCGGTCGGCGGCTGAGTGCTCGGGTCGACGGAGTCGGGTGCGGGCGGACAGCTGGTCTCGGCTATGCCCTCCTCCGGCTCGGGCGCCCCCTGGCGCTCGGCCTTCTCCTCCGCCACCCCTGGGGCGGGGGCAAGCGCGGACGAAGCCTCGTTAGAGGCTCGTTCGCTCCAGCTTGCTGCTGATCGGCGGGTCAGGCCGAAGAACGTCTTACGGCGGCGGGTGGGGGCGTTGTCGGTGGTCGATTCGGGCATGGTGATGCTCCGGTAGTCGTGTGGGGTGGGGCTTCGTCACGTCCGTTGCATCCGTCCCGTAGCTGGTCAGGACAGGTACGGAGGCGGTCGCAGGTACGGAGTGATCCGTATCGGCGAGGAACTCCGTCCCCGCGCTGACCTGCGCGGGGACGGATGCGACGGATTGATACGGAGCTGGTGTCAGCGCGTGGGCCTGGGGCCGGCAGGCCCGCCAGGCGGACCGATGGGCAGCGTCCCGGACGGAGGGGCGGGCGGCTTGCCCTGGGCTCGACGTACGGGTGCGGTCCCCTCGGCTGTGGGTGCCGGTTGGGCGGGGTTCGGGCAGTAGCGGGCCCAGGCGTCGACGAACTGGTTGCGGGCGTACGCCTTCGCCTGCCTGCCGTTCTCGAATCGGTGGTTGGCCGGACTGATGCCGAAGTCGCGCAGCAGGTTGGCCAGGTGGTAGGCGTTCAGGCCCTTCGTCCCGTACTCGGACCAGGGTGCCTCGGCGTCCTGGAGGAGGGCGGCGAGCAGGTCCTGGCTGCGTAGAGCCTCCCTGTGGCCTTCCCGCTCGAACACGCGGCGGACGTCTCGCAGCAGCCGCGTCTTCAGAGTCGTCTGCTCGTCCTGGACCACCTCGTTGCGCGTCATCGCCAGGCAGGCGGCACGGGCCCGCGAGGGCCAGTGGCCGCCGGCCAGGTCGGCGACGATCACCAGCGGCTCCCACGTGTCGGCTGCGCGGTCTTCGACCGGCATCGGCGGAACCAAGCCCTCTGCGGTGGTCCGCAGCGGGGTCAGCCAGGCGGTCAGCCGGTCGCGCAGCGCGTTCAGTTCCGGGACGGAGTAGCGGGAGCGGAAGGCAGCGATCTTCTCGCCGGGCTTGCGCTTCTGCATACGGAGGACGACCGCCCGGTCCATGATCGTGTCCGGCAGGTCGCCGATCCCGGCGAGCGCAGCCATGGCGAAGGTGGGAAACGCCGTGGGCTTGTGCTCGGGGCCGGAGATTCGCCAGGCGGGCCGGTTGCGCTGGTGCCCTGCATTCAGCAGGCCGCGCAGGTCCTCCTTGTCGCCGGCCTTGGGGCCGAAGATGGTGTCAGCCTCGTCCACCAGCAGCGTTGGCGGGTTCTTGCCGATGACGCGGAACACCACCGCCGGCGAGGTGTTCACCGTCATCATCGGCTGGTGCACGGTCTCGTGGAGCACGTCCAAGACGCGGGACTTGCCGCACCCCTTGGTCGGCCCCACCACCGCCAGGCGCGGCGCGTGCTGGAGGGCAGGCTGAATGTGGGAGGCCGCCACCCACAAGGTGACCGCTGTCAGGGCCTCCTCGCTCGGCAGCACGACGTACCGGCCGATCGCGGCGCGCAGCTCGTCCAGTACGACGGTCCCGTCCTGGTCCCGGTCCGCCGTGAGGCCGGCACTCTCGCGGTCCCCAGTTCCCGGTCCGGGTTCGGGGACCGTCCCCGGATCACCGTGGTCCACCGGGACCGACGGTCCGGGTTCGTCGGTCGACTGACCGGTACTCTCCGCCCGCTCCTCGGCTTCCGGACCGGCGCCATGGTCCGGGTTCCGGGACCGATCCGTCAGGCCGCTGAGCTGCGCGTTCTCCATCGGTCCGGGTTCCTGGTCCGGGTCGACCGGAACTTCGGTCCGGGTTTCGGTCGCGGGTCGGTCCGGTTCCGGACCGACCGGACCAGCGGCACGGACCGGTCGGTCGCCGGTCCCCGGAGAGGCAGACCGGCTGTCCGCTCGGTCCGGACGGTGCCACGGGATGCCCTGGCCGGGGACCGCAGGGGTGGGCCAGACGACCTTGGGGGACGTGTTCGAGGTGGCGGGGGACGTAGAGTCCTCCATTGGCGTTCCTCTCAGGTGAGGGACGGGACGGGCAAGGTCCCGCCCCTCACCGGGTTCGTTCGTTCAGGGATGGGCAACGTGCAGGGGAATCTCCGGCCCTCGGCGTTGGCGCGCCGGGGGCCGTTGCTGTGTCCGGGGCTTCCGGCGGCTCATGAGGCCAGGCCCCACTCGTCTCGGCCGTCGATCAGCGTGCGCTCGTAGCGCAGCAGCTCGGCCTCGGGGTACAGCACCCGCTTGCCGACCTTGATGCCGCGCGGCCCCTTCTTGATCTGGCGCCAGTAGCGGACGGTGCTCTCGGCTGTGCGGTAGCGCTCGGCGACCTCGGCGGTGGTCAGGTATCGCATGCATTCCCATTCGGCTAGGTGATGATTCGATCTGCATAGGTTGTACCTCGCGATCGCCGGTTAGCCAAATCGGGAAGCTCATGTTTCAATTTGGATAGCGATGGTCGTGATGGAGGTTCGATGGCAGGCGACAGACCCGAAGGCGGCGAAGTGCCGCTGCTCTACAGCGAGGGGAATGTGGCCGCGCGCGTGGCCCTGGAGCGCGAGGTCAGGGGGTGGAGCACGACCGAGCTGGCCGAGCGGGTGACCAGAGCCGGCATCAAGATGAACCAGACAGCGGTCTGGCGCATCGAGAACGGCACCCCCCGCCGGCGCATCAATCTGGACGAGGCCCTCGCCTTCTCCCGCGTCTTCGAGCTCCCTCTCGAAGAACTGATGTCCCCGCCCCTGGAGGGGCTCGACATCGACAGCCGGCGCCTCGTCCAGGAGGCCGTCGAGGCGTTCTACGAGGCCCGAGACGCGCGCGATCGCCTCCATCGCGCCGTGGTCGCCATCGCCGACCACATCAAGGCCCATCCCGACAGCTCGCGGGCCATCCACGAGCAGTGCCTCCGCCTCATGGGCGACGAGCGGGACGCTCGCACGCTCAGTAGTGACATCGCGGACGGTGGTCACTACTGACAACCGACACGAAGGAGAGGCCACTTGGCCAACATCCAGAAGCGCCCCAACGGCAAATGGCGGGCCCGCTACCGCGACCTCGACGGTAAGGAGCACGCTCGCCACTTCGAGCGGAAGCTTGATGCCCAGCGGTGGCTCGACGAGGTCACGGCCAGCATGGTCACCGGTCAGTACGTCGACCCCCGCGCCGGCCGCGTGACGTTCGAGAAGTACGCCGAGAAGTGGGAGGGCTCGCTCATCGCCAGCGAGGCGGGCGAGCGCATCACCGATAACGCGCTCCGGCTCCATCTCGTACCGGCGTTGGGTGCCCGTTCCATGGCGGCGATACGCCGCAACGACATCCAGGTGCTCTTCAAGCACGTCTCCGACCAGCTCGGCCCCGGCAGCGTGCGGAACGTCTACGACGTCCTCGTGCGCGTCATGACGGCGGCTGTGGACGACAAGGTCATCGCCTCCAGCCCGTGCCGCCGGATCACCCTCCCGGCTATGCCGGATGAGGAGGTCACCCCGCCCACGGTCGAGCAGGTCGAGGCGATGGCGCGGGTGATGCCGCCGTACATCCGCGCGGCGATCGTCACCCTCGCCGGATCAGGTCTGCGCATCGGTGAGCTGCTCGGCCTGAAGGTGTCGGACGTCGACTTCAAGGCCGGCACCATCCGCGTCGAGCGGCAGCGGCTTCAGTCCGGGAAGATCGGCCCGCCGAAGACCGCCAAGTCCCGGCGTACGGTCCCGGTCGGCGAGGTCGTCACCGATGCACTCCTCGCGCATCTCGCCGCGCGTCCGTCCAGGGAGTGGCTGTTCGCCATGGAGGAGGGCGAGCCGCTCAACTACCGGCGCTGGAAGACCGAGTGGAATGGGGCTCGCAAGGCGCTCCAGGCTGCCGAGAACGGGGCCGCCGAGCGAGAAGGCCGTAAGGCCGTCGAGCTGCCGCACATGGTCACTCACGACCTGCGGCATTTCTACGCCTCCGCGCTCATCGGCGGCGGCGCGAGCGTCAAGCAGGTGCAGCTCGTTCTCGGGCACGCGTCCGCCGTCATCACGCTGAGGATTTACGCGCACCTGTGGCCCGGGGAAGAAGACCGCACCCGGGCCGTCATGGACGCCGTGCTCGGCGGCCTGCGGACCGGGTGCGGACAGGTAGGCGACATGACCCGCGAAACCGCAGGTCAGAATGCCTAACCAGAGATCAAGCCTTCTTCGTCTCCCAGAAGATCCGGTCGACCTCGGCGATGAGCTCCAGCGCCTTCTCGCCCGTCTTCGGGTCCGTCGACGCCTTGGCGGCCGAGAGGGCCTTCAGGGTGTCGTTGATGAGCTGGTGCAGCTCCGGGTACTTCTCGAAGTGCGGGGGCTTGAAGTAGTCGCTCCACAGCACCGAGATGTGGTGCTTCGCGAGCTCCGCGCGCTGCTCCTTGATGACCGTGGCACGCGCGCGGAAGTGCGCGTCCTCGTTGGCCTGGTACTTCTCCTGGACGGCCTTGACCGACTCGGCCTCGATCCGGGCCTGGGCCGGGTCGTAGACACCGCAGGGGAGGTCGCAGTGGGCGCTGACCTTCACCTTGGGGGCAAACAGGCGGGAGAGCATTGAGCTGTCCTTCCTCGTGATCGTCTTCTCAGGTGGGAGATTACTCCCCGAGAAGGCTGTTTTCGCGAGCGCCCCCTGGGGCTTAGGACAAAAGTCCAGGGTCGGCATGGGACTCGTGTACGAGTGGACGATCGGATCGGGAGGTGCCGGATGACGGAGGCGGGTGGGGAGCCGGGGCGGGGGTCCGGGCCGCTGTTCGGGATCGCCGAGGTGACGGGGGTGTCCATGGTGCCCACGCTGCTCCACGGCGACCGGCTCCTCGTGCACTACGGGGGGCGGTTGAAGGCGGGGAGCGTGGCCGTCCTGCGTCACCCGCTCCAGCAGGACCTGCTCATCGTCAAGCGTCTGATCGAGCGACGGGACGCCGGCTGGTGGGTGCTCGGGGACAACCCGGACGCCGAGGGCGACAGCAGGGTCTTCGGCGCCGTACCGGCCGAGCTGGTGCTGGGGCGCGTCCGGGTCAGGTACCGGCCCGTCACGCCCGGGCGTCAGCGGTCGGTCGGTGTGGTGCTCTCGTGGCTGTTCTCCGCGCTCAGGCCGGTCCGGTCGGACCGTTCGGCCTCCAGGCGCTTGCGGGCCCGGTAGGCGGCCACGTTGGCGCGGGTCGCGCAGCGGTCCGAGCAGTAGCGGCGGGAGCGGTTGGTCGAGGTGTCGAGGTAGGCGTTGCGGCAGGGGGAGGCCTGGCAGAGGCCGAGCCGGTCGGCGCCGAACTCCGTGAGGTGGAAGGCGAGACCCATCGCCGCGATCGCCGCGTATCCCGCGGTCGCGTTCGAGGGGTGGTCGGCGAGATGCATGTGCCAGCGCGGATGGCCCTCGTCGTCCAGGAAGTCGTGACCGGAGATCTGCGGGCTGACCGGGAACTCCAGGAGCAGTGAGTTCAGCAGGTCCACCGCCTGGGTGTGGTCCCCCTCGTCCGCCGCGGTGAAGACCGCCCGCAGCCGGCCGCGTACCGAGCGGAAGCGCGTGACGTCGGCGTCCGTCGCCCGCCTGGCCATCTGGGAAGCCGCGCCGAAGAGCTCCCGGACCGCCTCGACCGAGGTGAGGGAGTCCTTGTTGCGGGCCGGCTCCTCGGTGTTGACCAGACGCACGGCGTAATCCGAGTAATAGGCCAGTTCCACTTGTAGTCCTTACGGCGGAGGTCTAGTGTCGGGTGCGGAGGGGGTAATGGATGTCCCCCCTCTGAGGGTATTACGAAGAGGGTGAGGTAGCGGGATGACGGACGCGGCTACGACCGGAACCGACTGGGCGGCCTGGCAGCAGAGCTGGGACCGTCAGCAGGAGTGGTACATGCCGGACCGCGAGGAGCGGTTCCGCGTGATGCTCGACATGGTCGAGGCCGTGGTGGGGCCGGAGCCCCGCGTCCTGGACCTGGCGTGCGGTACAGGGAGTATTACGGATCGGCTGCTCAAGCGGTTCCCGAAGGCGACCAGCGTCGGTGTCGACCTCGACCCCGCCCTGCTCGCCATCGCCGAGGGGTACTTCGCCGGCGACGAGCGCGTCACCTTCGTGACCGCCGACCTCAAGGACCCGGAGTGGGCCACCGGGCTTCCGCACGACTCGTACGACGCCGTTCTCACCGCCACCGCGCTGCACTGGCTCCACACCGAGCCGCTCACCGCGCTCTACGGGCAGCTCGCGGGCCTCGTCCGCGACGGCGGCGTCTTCATGAACGCCGACCACATGATCGACGAGACCACACCCCGGATCAACGCCGCCGAGCGGGCTCACCGCCACGCCGCGATGGACCGCGCCAAGGCCGCCGGCGCCCTCGACTGGGCGGAGTGGTGGGCCGTGGCCGCCAAGGATCCGGTCCTCGCCGAGCCGACCGCCCGCCGCTTCGAGATCTACGGCGAGCACGCCGACGGCGACATGCCGTCCGCGCGCCGTCACGCCGAGATCCTCCGTGACTCCGGCTTCGCCGAGGCCCGGCAGGTCTGGGCCTCGCCCTCGGACACCCTCGTGCTGGCCGTGAAATAGCACTGCACGATGCCGTTCGCCAAGGCGGGTGGCGCCTGCTTCTCCTCGGACGGCAACGGCTTCGAGCTGATCGACAACGACGCGGACGGGAAGGCCTGCGTACGGCGTGGCCGGCCCTGTCGGATATGTTTCGGGCCACTGAATCAGGCTGAAGCACGCGATGGCCCGCCGGAATTCCCGGCGGGCCATCCTGCTTTCCGCTCCGGCCGCTACAGCACCTTGGAGAGGAATGCCTTGGTGCGGTCGTGTTGGGGGTTGCCCAGGACGTCGCGGGGGTGGCCGGATTCGACGACGACGCCGCCGTCCATGAAGACGAGGTTGTCGCCGACTTCGCGGGCGAAGCCCATCTCGTGGGTGACGACGATCATCGTCATGCCGTCCTCGGCGAGGCCGCGCATGACGTCCAGGACGTCACCGACGAGTTCGGGGTCGAGGGCGGAGGTGGGCTCGTCGAAGAGCATCAGCTTGGGTTCCATCGCCAGTGCGCGGGCGATGGCGACGCGCTGCTGCTGGCCGCCGGAGAGCTGGGAGGGGTAGTTGCCGGCCTTGTCGGCCAGGCCGACCCGGTCCAGCAGGCGCTCGGCCCGTTCGCGGGCGACGGCCCGGGATTCGCCCTTGACCTGGATCGGCGCTTCCATGACGTTGGCCAGGGCGGTCATGTGCGGGAACAGGTTGAAGCGCTGGAAGACCATGCCGATGTCGCGGCGCTGGGCGGCGACCTCGCTGTCCTTCAGTTCGTAGAGCTTGTCGCCCTTCTGGCGGTAGCCCACCAGCTCGCCGTCGACGTACAGCCGCCCGGAGTTGATCTTCTCCAGGTGGTTGATGCATCGCAGGAAGGTGGACTTGCCGGAGCCGGACGGGCCGATCAGGCAGAACACCTCGCCGTTGTTCACCTCCAGGTCGATGCCCTTGAGGATGTGGGC
>NZ_JBHWBS010000037.1:0-2985 GCF_042735655.1 Streptomyces sp. NPDC059567
GCCGCCCCCCCCCGCGCGCCCCCCCCCCCCCCGGGGCTGTGGGGGCGGGTACGCACCTCGTGCTCGTACCGTCAGGGCACGGTGATGCGGGCGGTCCGCTGCTCCGGGATCGGACCGCCCGTGGGGGCGTAGCGGGGCGCCCCGGTGTACCAGGCGTGCAGACCGGACAGGAAGCCTCGGGCTCCGCCGAGCCACGCCTCCAGCTCGATCCGTTCGCCGTGGTTCAGCCCGACCTGCCGGACGAGCGGGGGCAGTTCGCTCTGTGAGAGGTGCTCGAAGTGGCGCAGCCGGGCGGTCACCAGATCGGCGGCGGCGTGCATGGCTTCCTGGACGGTGATGTCCAGGGATGTCTCGAGGACGACGACGAGGTTGTTGACGTCGTACTCGTCATGGACCTCGCGCTGGTAGGAGGCGATGTCGTTAGCCAGACCCATGTAGTCCATGAAGGCGTCGAGCAGGGCGCAGACGGTCCGGCTGTGCCGGATCCGCTCGGGGATCCGTGCGCCGGTGGCGAGTTCGACGGAGTACGGGGCGGTGTACGCCGCGAAGCTCTCACGGCGGAACTGGGCGTACTCGATGAGGTCCGGGACACGGCCGGCGAGGCTGTTGGCCAGTTCCTGGACTCCGGCGTCGATGTACCTCGCCAGGGCCCGGTTCAGCCCCTGCCGCCAGTGCGCGAGCCTCGGAGGGAACAGGCGTTGCTGGAGGTCTGCCATTCCCCTTTCGACGGCATTGACCGGCTCCGGGAGCCGGGCGCCCGGCTCCTGCGGCAGGAAGCCGTGCAGACGGGCGGTGAAGACCTGTGCGGCTGCGAGGTTGCCCGTCTGCTTGAAGGCGGAGGCGAAGTAGTCGTCCCACGCCAGAGCCCAGAGATTGAACCGGTGATTGAGCCGGAGGCCGGCGAGCGAGGCATCGGGGAGGGTCCACGCGGTCAACTGGTCGACGGCCATGGCGTGGAACTGGGACCGGCTCCAGATCGCCCGGCGGGAGCCCGCTTCGTCGCCCGCCAGCATGCCCATCTCGCGCGCCCACGTCTCGGCCTCCTCGCGCAGGGCCGGAAGGTACGGGTTCACCCGCACCGGGTACGGCATCCGCAGTATCGGGAGTTCGATGTCCTGCACTGTCATGGGATCCCTACCTCCCTGTCGGCAACAAGCGAGGACGTGAGCGCGCTGCACCTTCGAAGGTCGTGTCGGCCGACCGGCTCGGTGCCGGAAGCCGACGATCCATTACTGCCCCGGGGACGGACGTCGAGCGATTCCCGCCATTTTGCGCCACAAACCTTCCCATCCCGGCCGAACCGCAACCGGGTGCTGCCGCCCTCGGTCTTCGATCAGACCAGTTTGTACAGAATGAAACGATCCTTCTGGTCGGGATTGGCTCAAATTCGATCCCAAAGCTGGCCATGATCGGCCACTATCCGCCAGCCGGCGCGCCTCGACGGACATCGAACAGGCCCACGACAGGCTCGACTCTCCGTGTCGGGAACCTCGTCGGCGCGTTGAGGCTCTTGATCCCTGGGGGCCGGAAGCTGCGCACGGATCGAGCCTTCGGGACGCGTACCTCATACCCCGGCCCCTGCGTCGCACCGGCTCCACGACCAGGAAGAGAAGCCGAAGAAGTGAACCTGTTACTTACGCCCCACCGACGTCTCGTCGCGAGCGCCACCGTCACCGCCGCGCTCGTGGCCGGTTTCGCCCCCGCCGCCTCCGCGTCCGCCGCGCCCTCCCGCGCCGCCGTCCCCGCCAAGACCGCCGAACGCGCGGTTCCCGCACCCGACATGGAAGGTGTGGCCGGGGCGTTGAACGCGGCCATGGCCAACGGCGCACCGGGCGCGATGGCCCGGTTCACCGGCCCCGACGGAGTCCGGACCCGGACCGTGGGAGTCCGTGACCGCGTCTCGGGAGAGCCCATGGACGCCCGGGCGCGCTTCCGGATCGGCAGCGTCAGCAAGACCTTCTCCAGCGTCGTCCTGCTCCAGTTGGTGGACGAGGGCAGAGTGGAGCTCGACGCTCCCGTGAACCGCTACCTGCCGGGTCTGTTGCCCGACGAGCGGATCACGGTACGTCACCTCCTGACGCACCGCAGCGGGTTGCCGGACTACACCGAGAAGATGTTCGCGCAGACGGTCCCCGGCTTCGAAGCCGTACGGAACCGGGTGTTCGGCTACCAGGAGCTGGTGGACCTCTCCCTGGCCGAGCCGCGCACCATCGAGCCCGGCGCGGCCTACGCGTACTCGAACACCAACTTCGTGGTGGTCGGCATGCTCATCGAGAAGGCCACCGGAAACCCGGTCGCCAAGGAGTACGAGCGCCGCATCATCAAGCCCCTGCGACTGCGCAACACCTCCTACGTGCACCCCGACACCCGGATCAAGGGACTGCACGTGCGCGGCTACCTCCACCCCGACGAGGCCGGCTCCCCCCTCGTGGACTCCACGGAACAGACCGCGTCCTGGGCGCAGTCGGCCGGGGCCGTCATCTCCGACCCCGCGGACCTGAACACCTTCACGACCGCGCTGATGCGCGGCAAGCTGCTCTCGCCGCGCATGACGGAGGCCATGACCACGGTCACGCCGACGGACACGACCGGTACGCGCTTCTACGGGCTCGGACTGCGCCGCTACGACCTGTCCTGCGGCACCCAGGTGTTCGGCCACACCGGCACCGTCCAGGGCTTCTACACCTACGCCTTCGCGACCCGGGACGGTCGGCGCAGCCTTGCCGCGACGGCGAACACCTCGAACCACGGCGCCGCCAACACGGCGCTCGGCGGGACGCTGGAGGCCGCGTTCTGCGGGAAGAAGCCGCCGACGGCACGGGGGTTCGCCGCGCTGCCGAAGGCGGAGGAGGACCTGCCCGAACGCCGCTGAGGCGGACGGGGGCGCGGGCCGCGCCGGGGCGGCCGCCCCGGGGGGGCCCCCCCTCCCGACCCCCGGGGGGCGCCCCCCCCCCCCAACGGGGGGGGCGTGGCCCCCACCCGGGG
>NZ_JBHWBS010000037.1:2995-11538 GCF_042735655.1 Streptomyces sp. NPDC059567
TCCGCCACACCGACGGCCACCGGCACGTCCGCGGCCCCCGCGCCGGCCGCGCCCCCCCGCGCGCCCGCCGCCCTTCCTCACCGCGGGGGGCCGCCCGCCCGCCAATCGGTGGGACGCGTGCCCCGAACGGGTGAGGTGCGGGCTCCGTCGCCCGCGCCCACGGCCTGCGGTGCCGGATGATCGCTGACGGTTCGGTGGACCGCCCTCCCCGGGGGGCGTACCGTCCGCAGCAACCCGGAAGGGCCGCCATGCGCATTCTGCTCATCGCCAGCAGCTTCAACAGCCTCACTCAGCGCGTCCTGGTCGAGCTGCGGGACCGCGGGCACGCCGTTCCCGTGGAGGTCACGCCCGACGGGACCGCCGTGCGTGACGCCGTCGCGCGCCACGCGCCCGACCTGATCGTCGCCCCGATGCTGAAGACCGTCGTGCCCAGGGACGTGTGGACCGCACACCGTTGTCTCATCGTGCACCCGGGGCCCGTGGGCGACCGGGGGCCGTCGTCGCTCGACCGGGCCGTCCAGGAAGGCGTCGCCGAGTGGGGCGTCACCGTCCTCCAGGCCGAGGAGGAGATGGACGCAGGCGATGTCTGGGCGTCCGTCGCCTTCCGCGTACCGGACGTCGGCAAGAGCGATCTGTACCGCAACGAACTGTCCGACGCCGCCGTGACCGCCGTGCTCCTCGCGGTCGAGCGGATCGCCGCCGGGGAGTCGCCGCCGCCGCAGACCGGCGCGATCCGCGCCCGTCCCGCGCTCCGCCAGGAGCAGCGCGCGATCTCCTGGAGCGACGACACCACCGAGACCGTTCTGCGCATCCTGCGGGCCGCCGACTCACAGCCCGGGGTCCGTGACCATCTGCTCGGCGCCGAGTGGTTCCTGCACGGCGGCCACGCCGAGGACGGCCTGCGCGGCCGGCCCGGCGAGCTGCTCGCCACCCGAGCGGGCGCGGTCTGCCGCGCCACGCTGGACGGCGCGGTGTGGATCCCCGAGCTCCGCGCCCGCACCCGTGCCGGTCGGCCGCGCGCTTGCAGACTTCCCGCCACGCTGGCCCTCGCCGGGCGGTTGCCGCCACTCCCCGAACTCCCGGCGCCCGAGGAAGCGGTACCGGACGGGCGGACCTGGTCCGACATCCGCTACCGGGAGCAGGGACCGGTCGGGGTCCTGTCCTTCGCGTTCCCCGGCGGGGCGATGAGCACCGACCAGTGCCGCCGCCTGCTGGATGCCTACACGGCCGCCCTCACGCGTCCCACCTCCGTCCTCGTGCTCGGCGGGCAGCGCGACTTCTTCTCCAACGGCATCCATCTGAACGTCATCGAGGCCGCGGCCGACCCGGCCGCCGAGTCCTGGGCCAACATCAACGCGATGAACGACCTGGTCGAGGCGGTCCTCACCACGACCGACCGGCTCGTCGTCAGCGCGATCGGCGGCAACGCAGCCGCCGGAGGCGTGATGCTCGCCCTCGCCGCCGACGAGGTCTGGTGCCGGTCGGGTTCCGTACTCAACCCGCACTACCGGCGCATGGGCCTGTACGGGTCGGAGTACTGGACCTACACCCTGCCCCGCAAGGTGGGAGCGGCCCTGGCCGCACGGCTCACCGAGGAGGCCCGGCCCGTGTCCGCGGCGGCCTCGCTCGGCATGGGCCTGGTCGACCGGGTCGTCGACTGCGGGCCCGCGGAGTTCGCCGGCGAAATCACCCGGTTGGCCGCCCACCTGGCATCCCGTCCCGGTCTCCCGCTGCGGGTCGCGGAGAAGAAGACGGAACACGAGCGCCGGGAGTCGGCGACTCCCCTTGCCGCCCACCGTGAGCGTGAGCTCGCCCGGATGCGGCGGATCTTCGACGATCCCGCCGCGCCCTACCACGCACTGCGCCGGGCCTTCGCCCGAAAAGAGGCCCCGCGGGCGCAATCCCCGGACGGCCCAGGTGCGGGCGCGGCGGGATCGGCCGACTGTTAAGCAAGACGTGGGCCCCGAAGACGGCCCTTCGCCCCATCCCTCCTCAGGAGGCGACTCATGAGTGCAGTAACGCCGGCCCCGGTCGAGGATCAGGGTGCCGCCCCCGGCAGCGAAGAGAAGCCGATCCACATTCTCTGGATCAACGCGGGTCTGAGCTGCGACGGCGACTCCGTGGCCCTGACCGCCGCCATGCAGCCCAGCATCGAGGAGATCGCCCTCGCCGGGCTGCCGGGACTGCCGAGGATCGCGGTCCACTGGCCGCTGATCGACTTCGAGTGCGGCCCGGTGGGCGGCGCCGACACGTTCATCGAGTGGTTCTTCAAGGGGGAGCGCGGCGAGATCGACCCGTTCGTGCTGGTCGTCGAGGGCTCGATCCCGAACGAGGCCATCAAGCAGGAGGGCTACTGGTGCGGCTTCGGCGACAACCCGGAGACCGGCCAGCCCATCACCACCAGCGAGTGGATCGACCGGCTGGCGCCCAAGGCGCTCGCGGTGGTCGCGATCGGCACCTGCGCCACGTACGGCGGCATCCACGCCATGGCGGGCAACCCGACCGGCGCGATGGGCGTGCCGGACTATCTCGGCTGGGACTGGAAGTCCCATGCCGGCATCCCCATCGTGTGCGTGCCCGGCTGCCCCATCCAGCCGGACAACTTCGCGGAGACCCTGACGTACCTGCTCTACCAGGCGGTCGGCTCCGCCCCCATGATCCCGCTGGACGACAAGCTCCGTCCGACCTGGCTGTTCGGAGCGACCGTGCACGAGGGCTGCGACCGGGCGGGCTACTACGAACAGGGCCAGTTCGCCTCGACGTACGACTCGCCCAAGTGCCTGGTCAAGCTGGGCTGCTGGGGACCGGTCGTCAAGTGCAACGTCCCCAAGCGCGGCTGGATGAACGGCATCGGCGGCTGCCCGAACGTCGGCGGCATCTGCATCGCCTGCACGATGCCCGGATTCCCGGACAAGTTCATGCCGTTCATGGACGAGCCTCCCGGCGGCAAGGTCTCCAGCACCGCCAGCGGCGTGTACGGCTCCGTCATCCGCCGCCTGCGCACCATCACGGCGAAGACCGTGGACAAGGAGCCGAAGTGGCGGCACACCGGCGAGCGCATCACCACCGGCTACCGGCCGCCCTGGTGACCGTCACGCCCACGCACCACACCCCCGCTGGACCCCCATCCACTCCACTGTTCGCGAAGTCGAAGAGCTGACGAAGGGCATAGCAACGACCATGGCACCTCGGGCGAAGACGACGGGTGACGGCTCCGGACTGGTGGAGATGGCCTGGGACCCCATCACCCGGATCGTGGGCAGCCTCGGCATCCACACGAAGATCGATTTCAAGCAGAAGCGCGTCGCGGAGTGCTACAGCACGTCCTCCGTCTTCCGCGGCTACAGCGTCTTCATGCGGGGCAAGGACCCCCGCGACGCGCACTTCATCACCAGCCGCATCTGCGGCATCTGCGGTGACAACCACGCCACCTGCTCCGTGTACGCGCAGAACATGGCGTACGGCGTGAAGCCCCCGCACCTCGGCGAGTGGATCATCAACCTCGGCGAATCCGCGGAGTACATGTTCGACCACAACATCTTCCAGGAGAACCTGGTCGGGGTCGACTACTGCGAGAAGATGGTCCGCGAGACCAACCCCGGGGTCCTGGAGCTCGCCGAGCGCACCGAGGCCCCGCATGCCGCCGAGCACGGCTACCGCACGATCGCCGACATCATGCGCTCCCTCAACCCCCTCGAGGGCGAGTTCTACCGCGAGGCGCTCCAGGTCAGCCGCTACACGCGCGAGATGTTCTGTCTGATGGAGGGGCGCCACGTCCACCCCTCCACGCTCTACCCCGGCGGCGTCGGCACGGTCGCGTCCGTGCAGCTGTTCACCGACTACATGAGCCGTCTCATGCGCTACGTGGAGTTCATGAAGCGTGTCGTCCCGCTCCACGACGACCTCTTCGACTTCTTCTACGAGGCGCTGCCCGGCTACGAGGAGGTCGGCCGCCGCCGCGTCCTCCTCGGCTGCTGGGGCGCGCTCAACGACCCCGAGCACTGCGACTTCACCTACGCCAACATGACCGACTGGGGACGGAAGATGTTCGTCACCCCGGGCGTCGTCGTCGACGGCAAGCTGGTGACCAACGACCTCACCGAGATCAACCTCGGCATCCGGATCCTGCTCGGCAGCTCGTACTACGAGGACTGGCAGGGACAGGAGCAGTTCGTCACCCACGACCCGCTGGGCAACCCGGTCGATCCGCGTCACCCCTGGAACCAGCACACCATCCCGGCCCCGCAGAAGCGGAACTTCGACGACAAGTACAGCTGGGTCATGTCCCCCCGGTGGTTCGACGGCAAGGACCACCTGGCCCTGGACACCGGCGGCGGCCCCATCGCCCGCCTCTGGTCCACCGCCCTGTCCGGCCTGGTCGACATCGGCTACGTCAAGGCCACCGGACACAGCGTCGTCATCAACCTGCCCCGCACCATGACCAAGCCGGAGACCACCTTCGAGTGGAAGATCCCGCAGTGGAGCAACGCCCTGGAACGCAACCGCGCCCGCACCTACTTCCAGGCGTACGCGGCGGCCGTCGCCCTGCACTGCGCCGAGAAGGGCCTGGAGGAGGTCCGCGCCGGACGCACCCAGACCTGGGAGAAGTTCGAGGTCCCCGACGAGTCCATCGGTGTCGGCTTCACCGAGGCCGTCCGGGGCGTCCTCTCGCACCACATGGTCATCCGCGACGGCAAGATCGCCAACTACCACCCGTACCCGCCCACACCGTGGAACGCCTCCACCCGGGACACGTTCGGCACCCCCGGTCCGTACGAGGACGCCGTGCAGAACACCCCCATCTTCGAGGAGAACACGCCCGAGAACTTCAAGGGCATCGACATCATGCGCGCCGTGCGCAGCTTCGACCCCTGCCTGCCGTGCGGCGTCCACATGTACACGGGCAACGGCAGGACCGTGAAGCAGATGCACGTACCCACCGGTCTGAGCGGTCTGGCCGGATGAGCGCGACCACCGCCGAACAGGCGGGCCGACGGGTCGAGGAGGTCCTCGACCGGCTGGCGGAGAACGGGGACAGCGAGGCCTGCGCGGCGGCCGAGGAAGTCGTACGCGTCCTCATGGAGTTCTACGGCAGCGGACTCTCCCGCGTCGTCGACCTCCTCGGCCGCCCCGCCGCCCGTCCGCCCGCCGACCCCATGGGCCCGCTGCTCGCGGACGAACTCGTCGCCAGCCTCCTCAACCTGCACGGACTGCATCCCGAGGACGCACCGGCCCGTATCGACCGCGCCCTGTCCGCTCTGGCGCAGCCCGTGGAGAACGCCGGATTCGACGCGGCGACGGGGGTGCTGACGCTGCGGGTCACCGCCTCGTCCGGCTGTGGCTGCCCCAGTACCGAGGAGTCCGTCCGGCAGGCGGCCGTGGACGCCCTCGCGTGCTTCGCCCCCGAGGTGACCGGTGTGGAGCTCCAGTCCGCGCCTCCGCGCGAGCCGGCGCTGCTCCAGATCGGCACCCGTCCGTCGCTCGCGGGCGCGGACGGCCGCTCCTCGGCCGCCGCCTCGTGAACGGGCCCCCGAACGGCGCCGTGCGCTCCTCGCTCCCCACGGGCCTGCGCCGCTTCACCACCCCGCGACCGCCCCGCGAGGAACGCTGCGAGATGTGCGGGGCCCGACTGGCGGGCGAACAACACCCGCACCTGGTCGACGTCGACAAGCGGGCCCTGGTCTGCGCCTGCGGCCCGTGCTCACAGCTCATGGACCGCTCCGCCGGCTCCCAGGGCCGCTTCCGGGCGGTCCCCGGCCGCTTCCTGAGCGACCCGGGACACCGGATCGACGACCAGGCGTGGGAGTCGCTGCGGATCCCGGTCTCGGTCGCCTTCTTCTTCCGTAACTCGGCCCTCGACCGGCCGGTGGCGCTCTACCCCAGCCCCGCCGGTGCCACCGAGAGCGAACTGGAGGAGACGGCCTGGCGGTCCGTCCTCGACGCCACACAGCTCGCCGCCCACCTCGAACCCGACGTGGAAGCCCTCCTGCTGCGCCGCCACGAGGGCCGCACCGAGTGCTTCCTCGTGCCCATCGACATCTGCTACGAACTGGTGGGCCGCATGCGACTGCTCTGGCAGGGCTTCGACGGAGGCGCGGAGGCCCGAGCCGACCTCGACGCCCTCTTCACCCGCGTCCGCGGTCTGGCATGCGAGCCGCACGGGAGCCGGCCGTGACCGAGTTCTCCTTCAGCTGCACCGACGTCCGCGCCGACGCCTACGCGGCCGGACCCACGCTCGTGTTCCGCCTGCGCATCACCGCGACCGGCGGCACCCGGGTCCACGCCATGGCCTTGCGCTGCCAGATCCGTATCGAACCCGCCCGGCGGGGATACGACGACCACGAGGCCGAGGCGCTGGGCGACCTCTTCGGCGAACGCTCCCGGTGGGGCAGCAGCCTCAACCCGGTCCAGTTCGCCCAGGCCTCCGTCATGGTGCCCGGCTTCACCGGCGAGATCGAGACGGACCTCGTCGTGCCGTGCACCTACGACACCGACATCGCCGCGTCCCGCTACTTCCGGGCGCTCTCCGACGGCGACGTCCCGCTGCTCCTGCTCTTCTCCGGCACCGCCTTCACCGGCGCCGGCGGCTTCCACGTCGAGCCCGTGCCCTGGGACAAGGAGGTCTCCTACCGGATGCCCGTGAAGGTCTGGCGGGAAATGATCGACCAGCACTTCCCCGGCTGCGGATGGATCCGGCTCCCGGGCGACGCGATGGACGCCCTGCTCGCGTACCGGTCGCGCCGGGCCCTTCCGTCGTGGCAGGCCACCGTCGAGACCCTGCTCGAAGCGGCGGGGGAGAGGACACGATGACCACCGTCGCCTTCACCCCCGGCACCGAGGCGCGGTTCGCCGTCGCCCGGCACGTCGCCGACGCCGTCCTATTCGAGGGGTACGTGCTCTACCCCTACCGGGCGTCCGCCGCGAAGAACCGGCTCCGCTGGCAGTTCGGGGTCCTGGTGCCGCCATCCTGGAGCGCAGCCGCCGAGGAGCACGACTTCCAGCACACCGAGTGCCTGATGGAGCCCAGGACCGGCGCCGAACTCGCCGTGGAGGTCCGCTTCCTGCGCGCCCAGCGGCGGACCGTCGAGGAGCTCCGGGAGGACGGGACCTTCGCGCCGACCGGCGAACTGCGCCTGGCCGACCGGGTCCTGGTGGCCTGGGACGAGGGCGTCGAAGAGCGGATCACTCTTGTGGTCCCGGTCGCCGGACTGCGGGGTGACGGCACCGCCCTGCCCTTCACCCGCCCCGCCGCCGAGGAGACGGAGGAGGTCACCGACACCGACGGACGCGTCCTCGGCCGGCTGGTCCGCCGGCGCGAGGAGATCAGCGGCACCCTGCGGATCTCGGCGGCCGAACTCGACGGACCGTACCGCGTCGAGCGCCTCTCGGTCATGGTGGAGAACACCAGCACCTGGACCGCGGAACCGGGCACGGACCGCCACGCGGCACTGCCGTACTCCCTCGTCGCCACGCACACGCTGCTCCGCCTCGACGGCGGGTCGTTCCTGTCGATGACCGACCCGCCGGAATGGGCCAAGGGCGCCGTCGCCGCCTGCCGCAACCTGCACACCTGGCCCGTCCTGGCCGGCGAACCAGGCCGCGACGACCTCATGCTCTCGTCACCGATCATCCTCGAGGACCATCCGGCCATCGCACCCGAGAGCCCCGGCGCCCTCTACGACGCCACCGAGATCGACGAGATCCTCGCCCTGCGCACCGCCGCCCTCACCGACGAGGAGAAGCGCGAAGCCAGAGGCACCGACGCCCGCGCCGCGGCCGTGATCGAGCTGGCGGACACCATGCCGCCCGAGGTCCTGGAGCGCCTGCACGGAGCCGTACGCAGCCTCCAGAGCGTCACCGGGCCGAAGGAACCCGCCCGCAGCGTCCTCGAACCGGACACCCCCTGGTGGGACCCGGGAGGCGACACCGGCGTCGATCCGGGGAGCGACCACGTCCTCGTCGACGGACGCGCGGTCCGCGCGGGCAGCAGGGTCGTCCTGCGCCCACGGCTGCGCCACACCGACGCCCAGGACCTGTTCCTCGACGGCCGCGCCGCCCTGGTCGAGGCGGTCCTGCACGACGTCGACGGCGGGGTGCACATCGCCGTGACCGTGGAGGACGACCCGGGCGCCGACATCCGCCGCGAACAGGGCCGGTTCCTCTACTTCCAGCCCGACGAGGTCGAAGCCCTGGAGGACGAGTGAACGGCCCGGCGCCCGCGGCGGGGCGCACCCTCGTGGCCGGAGTCGGCAACATCTTCCTCGGCGACGACGGCTTCGGGGTCGAGACCGTGCGACGGCTCACCCGGGAGGAGCTGCCGCCGACCGTCGAGCTGGCCGACGTCGGAGTCCGCGGCGTCCACCTCGCCTACCAGCTCCTCGACGGCTGGGACACCCTCATCCTCGTCGACGTCACCGCCCGCGGCGGCGAACCGGGGACGCTGTACCTGATCGACGCCTCGCCGGCCGGCGGGGGGGGGGGGGGGCCGCCCCCCCCGCCCCGCCCCCGCCCCCCCGGGGAACCCCCCCCCCGCCCCCCCCCGC
>NZ_JBHWBS010000037.1:11548-54441 GCF_042735655.1 Streptomyces sp. NPDC059567
AGACGGCGGAGACCATCCGCTGCTGCGGAGGAACGGTCGCCGTCGGGCCGCGCGACGCGGGCGGTGGCCGGCGGGTGGGGGAAAGCTCCGGCCCCCCCCGCGCGGGGTTCGGCGGCGGGGCGGCCGGCGCGCCCCCCCGCCCCGGCCGGCGCGCCGAGCTCCGGACAGCCGCCCGCGCCGCTCGACGGCCACCGGATGACACCCGACGCCGTCCTCGCCCTGCTCGACACCCTGTGCGCGGGAACCGGAGCCGCACCACCACGGCGCATCCATGTCGTCGGCTGTGAACCGGCCGCCCTCGACGAAGGCATCGGGCTCAGCCCGCGGGTCGCCGCCGCCGTGCCGGAGGCCGTGCGCATGGTCACCGAACTGGTCCGCCAGGAAGCCGCCGTATGAAGACCGAAACGGAGAGCACCATGCACAAGAGCGTCCTCGGCGTCACCGCCGCCGTCACCGCCGCCCTGGCCGTCGTGGCCGCCGTCGTGGCGGTCCTCCCCGACCTCCGGCGCTATCTGCGCATCAGCAGGATGTGACCCTCCCCGGTGACCTCGTTCGGTTCGTGACGTACCTCGGCCCGGCGCGGGAGCGGCTGCACCGAACGGACGACACCGCCGTGCGGTCCCGGCGCGCCGGGCGGACCCCCGCGGCCACCCGTCCTCTAATGGCGCCCGAGACCCCCGCGCCCAGGACGGAGACCGATGCACGAGATGTCCCTCGCCGTCGCCGTCGTCGACCAGGTCGAGGCCGCGGCGAGGTCCCGCGGGGCCGTCGGTGTGAGCAGCGTCGAACTGGACGTGGGCGAGCTGGCCGGCGTCGTCGCCGACGCCCTCGCCTTCTGCTTCGAACTCGCCTGCGCCGGAACCGTCGTCGAGGGCGCCGAGCTGATCACCCGTACCGTCCCGGGCACCGCGCGCTGTGCACCGTGCGCGGAGGTCTGGGCGGTCGGCATGCCGCCGCGACTGCTCTGTCCCGGCTGCGGCGCCGCGGCCGACGAGCTCGTCTCCGGCCGCGAACTCCAGATCCGGGAGGTCCGCTGGGCCGACCCCGAAGCGGCGGGCGAACGACGTCGCCAACCGATCACCGAGGAGAGCTGAGCATGTGCCGAGCCGTCGATCTCCAGCGTGCCGTCCTCGCCAAGAACGAGGCCGCGGCACAGATCCTGCGCACCGAACTGACCGCCCGCGGCACGACGGTGGTGAACCTGCTCTCCAGCCCCGGGAGCGGGAAGACCGCCCTGCTGGAACGCGAACTGCGCCTCGCCGGTGAACGCGGCGTCAGCGCCGCCGCACTCACCGCCGACCTGGCCACGGAGAACGACGCCCGGCGCCTGGCCCGTTCGGGAGTCCCCGTCAAGCAGGTGCTCACCGACGGTCTGTGCCATCTGGAGGCCGACATGGTCGCCCGGCACCTGCACGACTGGCTGCCCGAATCCACCCGGCTGCTGTTCGTGGAGAACGTCGGCAACCTCGTCTGCCCCGCCGGATACGACGTGGGCGAGTCCCTCCGGGTCGTGCTCGCCTCGGTGACGGAAGGGGAGGACAAGCCGCTCAAGTACCCCACCGCGTTCGGCCTGGCCCAGCTGGTGATCGTCACGAAGACCGACATGGCCGAGGCCGCGGAGTTCGACGAGGCGGCCTTCCGTCACCACGTGCAGCAGGTCAACCCCGGTGTCGAGGTCGTCCTCACCTCGGTGCGCGACGATCGCGGCGCCGGCGTCCTGCTGGACCGGGCCCTCGCCGCGGCCGAGGGGAACCGCGTCCACACCCCGGTGATGGCCCAGGCCGGCGCGTGACCACGGCGCGGTCCGCAGCCGCCGCCGACACGACCCCGCGGCGCAGCCGGGTGGTCGTGCGCGGTGTCGTGCAGGGCGTGGGGTTCCGGCCCTACGTCTACGCCCTCGCCACCGGCTTGCGGCTGTCCGGGCACGTCACCAACACGGCGGACGGCGTCGTCGCGGAGGTCGAGGGCGACCCCGCGGACGTGGCCGCCTTCTGCGCGCGCATCGCGCCCGACGCGCCGCCGCTGGCCCGGGTGGACTCCGTGGAGACGGCCGACGTGGCCGCGAGCGGCGACAGCGGATTCACGATCGTGCCCTCCCGTCAGGGTGGCGCCGTCCGCACGCTCGTCCCACCCGACACCGCCACCTGCGACGACTGCCTCGCGGAGCTCGCGGACCCGGCCGACCGGCGGTATCTGCACCCCTTCATCACGTGCACCCACTGCGGCCCGCGGTTCACCATCGTCACCGGTCTGCCCTACGACCGGGTGCACACCACCATGGCGGGCTTCCCGATGTGTCCGGACTGCGCCCGCGAGTACGCGGACCCGGCGGACCGGCGCTTCCACGCGCAGCCCGTCGCATGCCCCCACTGCGGACCCCGGCTGCGGCTGGTCACGGCACCGGGCGGCCAGTGGACCACGTCCGGCACCGAGTCCCGTCTTGGCACCGGCAGGGGCGCCGCCCCTGGCTCCGGCGCGGACCTTGGCACCGGCAGGGGTGCCGAGCCCGATCCCGACCCCGGCCTCGGCACCCGTCCCGACCCCGGCACCCGTCCCGACCTCGGCCCCGACCCCGACCCCGACCCCGACCCCGACCCCGACCCCGACGCCGGCATCGACCCGATCGCCGCGGCACGTCGGATGCTCGCCGCCGGTGCGATCCTCGCCGTCAAGGGTCTCGGGGGCTATCACCTGGCCTGCGACGCGACGAACCCCGACGCGGTGGCCGAACTGCGCCGCCGCAAGGCGCGCGGTGACAAACCGTTCGCGATGATGGCGGCGGACCTCGCCGACATCGAGCCCCTCGTGCACCTCGGCCCGCTCGAACGGGACCTTCTCACCGGCACCGTCCGGCCCGTCGTCCTCCTGCGGCGCCGCGACGACGCCCGGCCGCGCCGCGGGGCCGCACCTGCGCGAGCCGTGGCACCCGGCAGCCCGGACCTCGGCGTCATGCTCCCGTACACCCCCGTCCACCACCTCCTCCTCGGCCTTGGCCCACCGGACGGCGAAGGGCCCCGGCTGCTGGTCATGACCAGTGGCAACCTCTCGGGCGAACCCATCGTCACCGACGACGCCGAGGCACTGACCCGGCTCGCCGGTCTGGCTGACGCCTGGCTGCTCCACGACCGTCCCATCCATGTGCCCTGCGACGACTCCGTCGTCCGCGTCTGCGACGGCGAGCAGCTGACGCTGCGCCGCTCCCGGGGATACGCCCCGCTGCCGGTGACGTTGCCCGTCGAGGTGGCTCCCGCCCTCGCCGTGGGTGGCGATCTGAAGAACACCTTCTGTCTGGGCGAGGGGCGCAAGGCCTGGCTCTCCGCCCACATCGGCGACATGGACGACCTCGCCACACAACTCGCCCTCGCTTCCGCCGAGCGGCAGTTGGAGTCCGTCACGGGCGTGCGCCCCGGCCTGCTGGCCGCGGACCGTCACCCCGCCTACCGGTCCACTCGCTGGGCCCGGCGGCATGCCGCCGGGCGGCCCGTCGCCCCGGTGCAGCACCATCACGCGCATGTCGCGGCGGCGATGGCCGAGAACGGGCTCGACGGCACCCGGCCCGTGATCGGCGTGGCCTTCGACGGCACCGGCTACGGTCTCGACGGCGCCGTGTGGGGAGGCGAGTTCCTGGTCGCGGACTACGCCGGGTTCTCGCGGTTCGCTCACCTGGCCTACGTACCCCTGCCCGGCGGTGACGCGGCCGTACGACGGCCCTACCGCATGGCCCTGTCCCACCTGCGGGCCGCAGGCCTCGCCGCCGACCCCGCACTGCCCTGCGTGCGAGCCTGTGATCCCGGAGAACTCTCCGTTCTGGAACGGCAGTTGGCGCGCCAGCTGAACTGCGCGCCCACGTCCAGCATGGGGCGCCTCTTCGACGCCGTCTCCTCCCTCGCGGGGATCTGCCACCACGCCGGATACGAGGCGCAGGCCGCGATCGAGCTGGAGGCGGCGGCACTGCGCGCACCGGCCGTGACGGAGGACGGACGCTACGCCTTCCGGCTCGGCCCGCGGCGGTCCGGAGCCCCGCTCACCGCCGACCCCGCGCCCCTGCTGACGGCGGTGGCCGCCGACGTGCTCGACGGCACCTCCGCTGCCGTCGTCGCGGCACGGTTCCACCATGCCGTGGCCCGCCTGGTACGTGCCGTCTGCGCCGCCGCCCGCGGTGAGACCGGCGTGGAGACCGTCGCCTTGACCGGGGGAGTGTTCGCGAACACGGTGCTCTCCTCCGCCTGCGCCCATGGACTGCGGGAGGACGGCTTCACCGTGCTGCGCCATCGCCTGATCCCGCCGAACGACGGCGGTCTGGCTCTCGGCCAGCTCGTCGTGGCCGCGCGTGTACCCGACCGGGCGGCCTCCGGCATGCCACGACGAGAGCGACAGTGAGGAGACACCCATGTGCCTGGCGGTACCCGGAAAAGTGCTGGACGTGGAGGACCGGGACGGCACCCGGATGGCCACCGTCGACTTCGGCGGTGTGGTCAAGGAGGTGTGCCTGGAGTACCTGCCGGACCTGAAGCCCGGTGAGTACGCCATCGTCCATGTCGGGTTCGCCCTGCAGCGTCTGGACGAGGAGTCGGCCAGGAGGACGCTGGAGCTGTTCGAGACCCTCGGCATGCTCCAGGAGGAGTTCGGCGACCCGTGGGAGGCCGCCGAAGCGACGGGCGACGAGCGGCCGGCGCAGGACGGCCTCGCCGGAGAGGTGACGCGGTGAAGTACATCGACGAGTTCCAGGACCCCGAGCTGGCCCGACGGCTGCTCGACGAGATCCGGGCGACGGTGACCCGGCCCTGGGCGCTGATGGAGGTCTGCGGCGGCCAGACCCACACCATCATCCGGCATGGGATCGACCAACTGCTGCCACCCGAGGTGGAGTTGATCCACGGACCGGGCTGTCCGGTGTGCGTGACGCCGCTGGAGGTGATCGACAAGGCGCTGGAGATCGCGTCCCGCCCCGGCGTGATCTTCTGCTCCTTCGGCGACATGCTGCGCGTTCCCGGTACCGGCCGTGACCTCTTCCAGGTCCGCGGGCAGGGCGGTGACGTCAGGGTCGTCTACTCGCCACTCGACGCGCTGCGGATCGCCGAGCAGAACCCGGACCGCGAAGTGGTCTTCTTCGGCATCGGCTTCGAGACGACCGCCCCGCCCAACGCGATGACGGTGTATCAGGCGCGCAAGCTCGGCATCCGCAACTTCAGCCTGCTGGTCTCCCACGTCCGGGTGCCCCCGGCGATCGAGGCGATCATGAACTCGCCGGACTGCCGCGTCCAGGGATTCCTCGCCGCGGGACACGTGTGCAGCGTGATGGGCACGGCGGAGTACCCCGCACTCGCCGAACGCCACCGGGTGCCGATCGTCGTCACCGGGTTCGAACCGCTGGACATCCTCGAAGGCGTCCGGCGGACCGTGCTCCAGCTGGAGCGAGGAGAGCACACCGTCGAGAACGCCTACCCCCGGGCGGTGCTGCCCGAGGGCAACCCGGCCGCCCGGGCGATGCTGGACGACGTCTTCGAGGTCACCGACCGCGCGTGGCGGGGGATCGGCGTGATCCCGGACAGCGGCTGGCGGCTGTCGGAGCGGTACCGCGCCTACGACGCCGAGCAGCGGTTCTCCGTCGAGGGGATCGACACCCGTGAGCCGGCCGAGTGCCGCAGCGGCGAGGTCCTGCAGGGGCTGCTGAAGCCCCACGAGTGCGAGGCCTTCGGTACGACGTGCACTCCCCGCTCCCCGCTGGGCGCCACCATGGTCTCCAGCGAGGGGGCATGCGCCGCCTACTACCTCTACCGGCGGCTCGACCTCGGCACCCCGTCGTCTCACTCCCCGTCGGCGAAGTCCCCGGCCCTGGAGGGCAGTTCCGTTGTCTGAGCTCACCCGCGCCACCCCTGCGGAGCAGGCACCCGACATGCTCGGCTGGACGTGCCCCGCACCCCTGCGGGACCAGCCGCGCGTGGTCATGGGCCACGGCGGGGGAGGAGCACTGTCCGCCGAACTGGTCGAGCAGATCTTCGCGCCCGCCTTCGGCGGACCCGCGCTCTCGGTCACCACCGACGCCGCCACCGTCGAACTCGGCGGCGCCCGGCTGGCCTTCTCCACCGACTCCTTCGTGGTGCGCCCCCTGTTCTTCCCCGGGGGCAGCATCGGCGATCTGGCCGTCAACGGCACGGTGAACGACCTCGCCATGAGCGGCGCCCGCGCGGCCTATCTGTCCTGCGGCTTCATCCTGGAGGAGGGGGTGGAGACCGAGGTCGTGACCCGGGTGGCGAACGCTCTCGGGGCCGCGGCACGAGCGGCGGGCGTGCAAGTGGCCACGGGGGACACCAAGGTGGTGGAGGCCGGCCACGGCGACGGTGTCTACATCAACACCTCCGGAATCGGTCTGATCCCGCCCGGTGTCGACCTTCGGCCGCAGCATGTCGTACCCGGTGACGTGGTGATCGTCAGCGGGCCCGTCGGCGTCCACGGCGTGGCGATCATGAGCGTGCGCGAGGGCCTGGAGTTCGGGGTCGAGATCGAGAGCGACTGCGCGCCGCTCGGCGGGCTGGTCGAGGCGATGCTCGCGGTCACACCGGACCTGCACGTGCTGCGTGACCCCACCCGGGGAGGACTGGCGGCCTCGCTCAACGAGATCGCGGCCGCGTCGGGTACCGGCATCGTCATTCAGGAGCGGGCGGTCCCCGTTCCCGCGCCGGTGGCCAACGCATGCGCAGTGCTCGGCCTCGACCCGATGTACGTGGCGAACGAGGGGAAGCTGGTGGCCTTCGTCCCGCGCGAGCAGGCCGACGCCGTGCTCGCCGCGATGCGCGCGCATCCGCTGGGCGCCGGGGCGGCCGTGATCGGGGAGACCGTCGAGGCGCATCCGGGCATGGTGGTCGCCCGTACCGGCCTCGGTGGCACGCGGGTGGTGGACATGCCGCTCGGCGAGCAGCTGCCGCGGATCTGCTGAGCGTCAGCCCCGGGCGCGGCGGTCGCGGGCGGTGTCGAGGGTCCAGGTGTGGGTGCAGTTCGGGCACTGCAGATGGACCCTCGGCCCCTTGTTGGCTATCAGGTACCGCCAGTGTTCCGAACAGTTGCGGCGCTCCGTGCAGGTCGCGCAGTCGCGGGCGTCGTCGCAGCCCGGGCAGGCGACCCAGGCGCGGCGGGCCCGGTCGGCGTGGGGGTCAATGGGAAGCCGCACGGCCCGGCTCCTGTCCGGGCAGCACTCCCGCCGCCACCAGCATGTCGTGGATCCGCTGCTGCTCGGCGTCCAGCCCCGAATAGAGCAGGGCGTGCGCGGCCTGCTCGTCCCGAAGGACGGCCATCGGGTCCCAGTCGGGTCCCAGTGCCGCGACGACCTCGGCCCGCCTGCGGGCTTCCTCGGCGGTGAGGTCGATGGTGAAGGTGACGTGGTCGGGATCGGGGGCCTGGTTCATGGCGGCGCTTTCGGCGAAATCGAACAGGATTCGCCACGTCTACCAGAGCGGGCACCGGGTGCGGAAGGGGGGAGCGCTTCCGGCGACTGTGGCGCATCTCATGTAAAAACCGGACAGAGTCGGCGGTCCGTCTCCTCCAGGCGGGTGCGCGGCGTCGGGACACCGGTCCGTTCGGGGGCGCCGCCGGGCCACCGGCGCGACGATGGGGGTGTGAGAAGCGCGACCGGAGGCCGTCCGGGCCGCGGAAGGACCGCCCCGCGTCCGGGTGCCGCCAAGGCACCCACCGGCCCCTGAGCGTGAAGGGAGGGCACCGGTGAGTGAGCAACCGATCGAGGAGCTGATCAGCGGGGCCGCACAGCACGCCGGTGGCTGGGTGGGCTCCCTGGCGGTGGCGCAGGTGGCCACGGCGTCCGACGGGACGGTGGTCCGCTGGAACCACGGCGCCCAGGAGCTCCTCGGCTACTCCCCGCCGGACGTGGTCGGGCGGCACATCGCCGAGCTCCTCCATCCGGGCGCCGACCGCAGCCTCGGCCGTGCTCTGTGGGAGACGGCAGCCACAGGACGCGGGGTGATGGGCACGGTCACCGCCTGGCACCACGACGAGTACCCGCTGGAGCTGGAGATCTGGGCCTGCCCCGTCCCCGACCGGCGCCGCGGCGCGTCGGCGGTACTGATCTTCGCCGCCGAGGCACACACGACCCGGCGGATCCGCGGCACCTCTGCGGTGTGGGACGGGCTGTTCGCCCGCTCACCGGTCGGCATCGGCCTCCTCGACACCGAGCTCCGCTTCCTGCGGGTCAACCCCGCGCTGGAGCAGATGAACGGCCTGTCCGAGGAGGCCCACGTCGGACGGCGCCTCAGTGAACTGCTCCCCGACGTCAACGCGGGCGAGATCGAGGAGGCCATGCGCCAGGCCCTGGCCTTCGGCGAGCCGGTGCTGGACCGGCACCGTGCCGGTCGTACCCCGGCCGACCCCGACCACGAGCACGTCTGGTCGTGCTCGTACGTGAGGATGGAAGACCCGAGCGGTCTGCCGATCGGTGTGGTCGCCACCCTCGTCGACGTCACCGCCCAGCACCGTGACCACGTCGAAGCGGAGGCGGGGCGGCGCAGGCTCGCCCTGCTGAGCGAGGCCAGTTCTCGCATGGGAGCAAGTCTCGACATGGAGCGCACCGCCCAGGAACTGGCCGATCTCGCCGTGCCGCAGCTGGGCGACGCCGTCACCGTCGACATCCTGGACACCCTCGCCCGCGGCGACGAACCGGGCCTGGGGCTGGCGGGTGGTGTCGCCGTGCGGCGCCTGGGGAAGGCCCCGCTGGCCGGCACCGCGATCACACGCCTCCTCGCCCCTCTTGGGCGCACCCTCACCTTCCCGGCCAGGGCGCCGTACACACAGGCCATCAGAGCCCGTCAGCCGTATCTGATCGCCCATCTCGACGAGCAGGCCGTCGCGCATCTGGCCCGCTACACCTCGGTGCCCTCCCAGCTGGTCGAGAAGGGCGTGCACTCGTTCATGATGGTGCCGCTGATCGCCCGCGACCTCGTCCTCGGCGTGGCCACCTTCTGCCGGACCCGGCCCGGAGCGCCGTACGGATCCGAGGACGTCACCCTCGCCGGCGAACTCGCCACGCGCGCCGCCGTCAGCATCGACAACGCGCGCCTGTACCAGCACGAGCACGAGACCGCCGTGGTCCTCCAGCGGAGCATGCTGCCGCAACACGTCACCCCGCCGCCGGGCATCGAGATCGCCCACCGCTATCTGCCCGCGAGCGACATCAACGAGGTCGGGGGCGACTGGTACGACGTACTGCCCCTGCCCGACGGCAAGGCGGCGCTGGCCATCGGGGACGTGATGGGGCACGGGATCGCGGCGGCCGCGGTCATGGGCCGCCTCTCGGCGACCGTGAGGGCCCTCGCCCGCCTCGACATGACCCCGGTCGACCTGCTGTACCAGCTCGAAGCCACCCTCGCCGACCTGGCCGAGCCGATGCTCGCCACCTTCCTCTACATCGTCTGCGACCCCGCCACCGGCCACTGCACCATCACCCGCGCCGGCCACCCGCCCCCCGCCGTCCTGGAACCCGACGGCAGGGCCTACATCCTGCCGACTGCCTCCGGCGTCCCCCTGGGCGTCGGTGGAGTCGACTTCACGACGACCGAAGCCACGATGCCCGCCGGCAGCGTCCTCGTCCTCTACACCGACGGCCTCGTCGAAGGCCGCGGCGCCGACCTCGACGAACGCCTCACCGATCTGACCCGCCTGCTCACGGAACCCCAGACCTCACTGGACCACGTCTGCGACGCCCTGATCACCCGCCTCGTTCCCGGCTCGGCCGACGACGACATCACCCTGCTCACCGCCCGCATCACACCCCCGCCGGCCAAGTCCCCGTAGCATCCGGCCCGTCGAGCCACAGAAGGCCGGTGCATGATGTGCACCAACAAACGGTCGAGTTCCTGTCTGGAGGCCGAACGAGTGAACGGTGGCAACGGGAGACGGCGCCTCACCAGCCGTGCCTCGGCCGGGAAGGGCGCCGCGGTTCACCGCTCGGCCGGTGCCCGCAGGCGGCTCGGCGGGAGCAGCGGCGAGGTCCCCCTCGACCGGCTCACCACGCGCGGCCGGCTCGCCTGGCTGAGCTCCGCCGGCTCCAGGATCGGCACCACCCTGGACCTGGAGCGCACCGCCCAGGAGCTGGCCGAGTTCACCGTGCCCGGCTTCGCCGACGGGGCCGCCGTCGACATCCTGGAGAGTGTCCTGCGGGGCGACGAGGGGGCCCGGTGGACGGGTACGGGCGTCCCGCTCATGCGGGCCATCGCGCTCTGCGCCGTCGAGGAGCTGTCCTCCCTGGAGCCCACCCCGGTGGGCGAGACCTTCGTCCGGACCGAGGAGGCCCACGAGACCCTGCTCCACCGGTACTGCCTGCGCCAGGGCAGGCCGGTCCTGGTGAGCCGCATGCGGCACGACGACTTCATCAAGGTCGCCCCCACGGAGAGCGCCGCGGCGCAGATGCGCGCCGCCGGGGTGCACAGCTACCTCGCGGTGCCGCTGATCGCACGGGGGCTGCTGCTGGGCAGCGCGGACTTCGTACGCGGCCCCGGGACACGGCCGTTCTCCTCCACGGACCTCGCACTGGCGGAACAGCTGGCCTCCCAGGCCGCCGTCTACATCGACAACGCCCGGCTGTACGGGCGTGAGCGCGAGCACGTCGTCTCGTTGCAGCGCAGCCTTCTGCCGCGCGCGACCCCGGTGACACCGGGGCTGCGTGTCCAGGCCGAGTACGCGCCCTCGACGGCCCACCACGGGGTGGGTGGCGACTGGTACGACGTCATGGCCCTGCCCGGCGGACGTACGGCCCTCATGGTGGGCGACGTCATGGGCCACGGGCTCCCCGCCGCCGCCACCATGGGGCGCCTGCGGGCGGTCGCCCGCACCCTGAT
Source organism: Streptomyces sp. NPDC059567 (assembly GCF_042735655.1). Classification (NCBI taxonomy): domain Bacteria; kingdom Bacillati; phylum Actinomycetota; class Actinomycetes; order Kitasatosporales; family Streptomycetaceae; genus Streptomyces; species Streptomyces sp. NPDC059567. Next base: position 22,390 of record NZ_JBHWBS010000037.1, read on the forward strand.
GACCCTGGACATGGCTCCGGAACGCGTCCTGGCCCGGCTCGACCTCGCCACGCGTGACCTGGAGGACGAGCAGGTCGCCACCTTCCTCTGCGCGGTCTTCGACCCGGCCGACTCCACCTACACGCTGGCCAGCGCCGGGCACCTGCCACCGCTGCTCCTCGACGGACCGGGCTCCGCCGAGTTCGTGGACGTCCCGGTCGGCGCGCCGCTCGGGGCGGGAGTGATCCCGTACGACCCGATCCGGCTGAAGGTCCCGGCGGGCGGCCGTCTGGCCATGTACACCGACGGTCTGGTCAAGTCCCGGCAGGCGGACGTGGACCACCAGCTGGAGCGTCTGCGGTCGGCGGCCCGTTCCCTGACGCCCGAGGCCCTCGAAGGGGGTGGCCTCATCGGGTGCGCCCCTGCCGATGCCTCCCGGTTCGACGAGGCCGTGCTGCTCGTCGCGACGACCGCCTCGGGCACCCCGAGTGATCTGTGCGAGTGGCAGCTGCCGCGGGAAGGGCGGGCCGCGTCCGTCGCCCGGGGCCTGGTCACGGACCAGCTCGCCGCGTGGGACCTGACGGAACTCGCGGACGTCTGCGAACTCGTCGTCTCCGAACTCGTGGGCAACGCCCTGCGCTACGGCAACGGTCCCGGCCGACTCCGGCTCCTGCGCGGCGACCGCCTCGTCGTGGAGGTCTCGGACACGGGTCCCGACCTGCCCCAGATCCAGCACGCGGACCTCAGCGACGAGGGGGGCCGGGGGCTCCAGCTCATCAACATGCTGTGCCGCAGATGGGGCTCCTGCCGCACCGTCACCGGCAAGGTGGTCTGGGCGGAGCAGAACCTGCCCTAGCGACCGACGCGCGACAGGCCCCTCTCCCGGTACGGGAGAGGGGCCTCACGCGGTCTACAGCTCCTTCACCCGGATGTTGCGGTAGGAGATGACGTCCGTCGTGCCGTGCACCTGGAGGCCGATGTAACCGGAGGCGTAGCGTCGGCCGTCCGTGCCCGGGTCGTCGCCACGCGGCGGCTGGAAGACCTGGCCACCGGTGTTGTCGAACTCGTTGATCAGCTTGCCGTTGCGGAAGACCGAGTAGTGCTGGCCCTCCACACGGATCTCGTAGTCGTTCCACGTGCCCTTGGGCGTCACCCCGGCGCCGGCGAGGCCGACGCGGTCGAAGCCGTAGACCGAGCCCGTCTTGTACATGTCGCCGTCGGGCCGGTCGAGCACCTGGACCTCATGGCCGTACTTGATGGCGACCCACTCCGGACGGGTCTCCTCGGGGTTGCCGTGGACGTACGGGAACCGCACGAAGACACCGCCGTTGGCGTTGCCGGCGCCAGGGGCGTCGTCGCGCCACTGGAGCTTGAGCGAGAAGTCGCCGTACTGCCGCTGCGGGAACCACAGCATGCCCATGCCCGGCATCGTGGTGCTGCTGGTCATGGCCCCGTCCGCGCTCAAGCCGAACTTGCCGCCGCCGACGTGCTGCCACTTCGAGAAGCTGGCCGCGGTGCCGTCGAACAGGTCGCGGTACCCCTCGGTCTGGCCCGGCTTGCCGATGCCCGACTGCTTGGCGGCGCGGTAGATCTTCTTGTGCTCGCGCGTGTCGATGACACCGTCGGCGAGCAGCCGGTCGACCACGGTGTCGACGTGCTTGAGGAACAGCGCATGCGAGGACCAGTCCTTCTCGTCCTCGATGAGTTCGTTGACGGTGCAGCGGCTGTTCGTCATCCGGTTCGGGACGCCGGTGTCGACGGTCCCGACGATGACGGTCGACCGCTCGTCGAACTCGGGGCAGTTCGGCGCGGGCACCCCGCCGCCCTCGGCGACGGTGAAGGCCGTGCTCCTCGCCGTGGAGGTGTTGCCCGCCTTGTCCGTCGCCCGGTACAGCACCGTGTGGTGGCCGACGCGGTCGACGATCACCGGGGTGGTGTAGGCGAGGTACGGGCCGCCGTCGAGCGAGTACTCGATCCGCTCGACGCCCGAGTCGGCGTCGGTCGCCGACAGGGTGACCGTGGCGCTGGTGATGTACGCCCCGTCGGAGTTGCGCACGCCGGCGACGGAGGCGGAGGCCTCGGGGGCGGTGGTGTCGGGATCGGGCTGCGTCACGACCGTGAAGCCGACGGACTTCTCGGCCGACGCGTTGCCGGCCTTGTCGCTCGCCTTGTAGCGGACGGTGTGGGTGCCCGCCTCGTGCACCATCACGGGGGCGGTGTACGGCTGCCAGGCGCCGTCGCCGATCGCGTACTCGATGGTGTTGACGCCCGACCCGGTGTCGGAGGCGGTGACCGTCACCGTGGCCATGTCGAGGTAGCGGCCCTGGTCGTCCTGTTCGCCGGTCACGGTCGCCGAGGTCTCCGGCGCCGTCGTGTCGTCGGTGGGCGGGGCCACCACCGTGAACGCGGCACTCTTCTCGGCGGCCGTGTTGCCGGCCTTGTCGCTCGCCCGGTAGCGGATCGTGTGCGCGCCGACCTGGTCGACGACGACCGGGACGGTGTACGGCTGCCACGGACCGTCGGCGCCGACCGCGTACTCGACCTTGTCGACGCCCGAACCGGCGTCCGTGGCGCCGAGCGTGACCGTCGCCTGGCCGACGTAGGCGCCGTCGGCGTTGCGGTCACCCTCGACCTTCGCCGTCGTCTCCGGCGCGGTGGTGTCCTCGCCGCCGCCCTCGGTGACCGTGAGGATGCCCTGCATCTGGCCGTGCCCGGGGATCGTGCACTTGAAGAGGTACCGGCCCGGGGTCAGCGTCACCTCGGCCGTGTGCCGGCCGCCGTTCGCGTCGCTCGGATTGGCCAGGATGTTGAGCGGGACGTCGTTGTTGTACTCGGGGTCGGAGACGTCGAACGTCAGGGTGTGCGGCATGCCGGTCGTGTTGCCGGTGGCCGTGCTGTTCTCGAAGACGATGGTCGTGGCACCCGCCACCGCCGTGGTGGGGAACTCCAGATAGCGGTCGATCGGATCGCCGGCCTTCCAGGTCAGCACCTGGGCCGCCGCGTTCCGCCGTCCGTCGTCGCTCTTGCCGTAGGCGGCCGCCGAGGTCAGCCCCACGATCATCGCCACGGCGGCCAGCAGGGCCGCCCACAGCCTCCCGCTCCTGTGTCTCATGGTCACCGCGCCGCCTTCCGTGCCAGCTGGTCCGCGGCCGGGGTGGGCCCGCCGCCCTTGTAGGTCACGCGCCAGAGCGCGGAGTCGGGGTGCGAGGTGAAGAAGCCCCGCCCGTAGTCCAGGACGTAGAGCGAACCGTCGGGGGCGAACTTCCAGTCCATCAGGTTGCGGATGCCGCCCTGCCCGACCGGGACGATCTTCTTCAACGACTCGGCGTGTACGGGCAGTCCGCCTTTGCCGACGGTCTTCGGGTCGGTCAGCACGGCATGCCGAGGCTGGTCGCCGTCGTAGAAGTCACCCACGAACCACTTGCCGTCCCAGTACGACGGCCACTTCACGGTCGACTCGCTCGCCGCGTCGTACCGGTAGAGCGGGCCGTTCATGGTCGCCTGCCCGCCGCCCTTGAGCCACGGGAGCAGCACCTTCTGCTCCTCCTGCTTGTAGCTCGGGATGCCGTTCGCGTCCCGCGGGTAGTCCACGCCGCCGCCCTGGGGCGAGTACCAGATCGTGTTCGCCGTCACCGGCGGCAGGTTCACGAGGCCGTCGTTGTTGGGCGACTCGTTCTTCGGCGCGTTGCAGTCGTACCAGCCGAGCGGCTTGCTCGGATCGGTCAGGCCGCGGTCCCGGTAGGGCTGCTTGTTGCCCATGCAGTACGGCCAGCCGTGGTTGCCCGCCTTGGTGATCGCGGCGAACGTGTCGTACTTGGCGGGCCCCCAGGTCGTCGACGGCGCGCCCGCGTCGGGGCCGACCCAGCCCGCGTAGAGGATGTCGGTCGTCCTGTCGACGGAGATGCGCGCGGGGTTGCGTACGCCCATCACGTAGATCTCGCCCCGGGTCTTCCCGCCGCCCTCCTCGGTCTCCTCGCCCGTGAAGAGATTGCCCGCGGGGAGGGTGTAGGTGCCGTCGTCCTCGGGGTGGATCCGCAGGATCTTGCCGTTGAGGTTGTTGGTGTTGCCCGCGGTGCGGCGCGCGTCCGCGAAGGAGACGCCCTGGAAGTTCGGGGCCGGGTTGTTGCCCGAGTAACCACCGCTGGAACCGGAGGAGTTGGTGTCTCCGGTGGCGATGTAGAGGTTGCCCTTCGAATCCCAGGCCATCCCGCCGCCCGCGTGGCAGCAGCTGTGGATCTGGACCGGCCAGCTCAGCAGCACCTTCTCGCTCGCCAGGTCGAGCCTGTTGGTCGCGAGGTCGAGCGTGAAGCGGGAGACCCGCCGCTCGCCCATGTGCGCGTCGCGGTCGATCCGGGAGTGCGGTGTGTAGTGCAGATAGACCCAGCCGTTGGTCATGAAGTCGGGGTCGAGCTCGATGCCGAGCAGGCCCTCCTCGTTCTTGACCAGCTCGTCGCCGCCGCCCTTGTTGCCGAAGACGGTGAGCGCGCCGGCCTTGGTGACCTGCTTGGTCTTCGGGTCGTAGACGTGGACCTCGCCGTTGCCCTTGCCGATGTCCGGGTTGTTCCAGTCGGTGACCACCGGCACGCTGGAGTCGGCGCCGCCTCGGCCGATGTACAGGATGCGCCCGTCGGGAGCGGCGACCAGGCCGTGCGGTTCGCCGATCTGGTCGTTCTGGCCGGGCTGGTTGGGCTTGGTGACGCGCTCGGCGGTGTAGTTGGCGTCGATGGCCGCCTTGCAGTCCGCCTGGGAGATGCGGGCGGTCCAGGAGATCGCGCCCCGCAGATGGTCGCGGAAGTCCGCCTCGGCGTAGCTGTCGACGGTGCCGCCCATGGCGGTGTAGAAGGACCGGCCGCCGTCGTAGTCACGGCACCAGGACACCGGGTGGTCCCAGCCGTTCGGCTTGGCCACGGGCTGGTACGAGGCCTCCCGGACCCGCGCCACGGTGTGCACCGTGCCGGACGGGTTGCGGTCCCAGTTGAACCACTTGTCGGGGCGCTTCCACTCCAGGGGAAGGGACTTGGTGGCAGGGTGCTGCCGGTCGCCGACCTCGACCACCGCACGCTGCGCGCTGCTCGGGGCGCCGGTGGGTCGTGCACCGACCAGGCCCGTGAACCAGGTGGAGTACGGCTCGGTGCGCGCCGCCTCGTGGACGCCGACGAATCCGCCGCCCGCCTCCATGTAGGCCTCGAGACCGGCCTCCTGCTCCGGGTCGAGCACATCGCCGCCCCCGGTCAGGAACACCACCGCGTTGTACTTGCCGAGCCGCTTGGCGTCGGTGAAGACGCTCGGGTCGTCGGTGGCCTCCGTACGGAAGCGGCCGGCGGCCGGACCGGCCAGCCCGATGCTCTCGACGGCCGCGATGCCCGCGTCGACCGTCGGCGACTCCTCGGTCGCCGACCCGTGGAAGACGAGCACCCGTACGTTCGCGCCGCCTGGTGGAGACGGAAAGGACAACGTTGTCGAAGCCATGGTCGACGGCGGATCCGGATACGGTCTGGCCGAGGCGGGGTCTCCGCCGAGCAGCGACGCGGTCAGGGCTCCCGCCCCAAGTACCGCCACCGCGAAGCCTGTTCTTGATCTCGCTTGGTGATGTGGTGTGCGCTTCATGGGTCACCCATCCCTCTGAGGTCACAACAACAGCCGTTGAAGCTAGACCCCTTTGCGCGGTTCGCCAATACCTATGACCACAACGGGACGAACTTTGTCCTGAGTGTGGAGAAACTGAAGTCGTCCCGCTACCGTGTGGGCCGTCCCCAGGGGCCCTTCACCCCGTCAATCTCCACCGAGAAGCGGAGAGTTCGGCATGGACAGACGCAGCTTCAACCGTCGCCTGCTCGCGGGCGGGGCCGTCGCCGCGACCGGCGTGACATCGTTGTCTCTCACCTCCGCCTCCGGCGCCGCACCCGCCGCGGCCGCCACACCGAGAACTGCCCCGGCGGGTGGGCAGATACGCCATCTCAAGCTGTACGCGGAGAAGTTGGCCGACGGGCGGATGGGGTACGGCCTGGAGAAGGGCAAGGCGTCCGTGCCCGGCCCGCTGATCGAGCTCAACGAGGGCGACACGATCCACATCGAGTTCGAGAACCTGATGGACGTCCCCGTGAGCCTCCATCCGCACGGCGTGGACTACGACATCGACAACGACGGTACGAGGATGAGCGGCAGCCACGTCGAACCGGGCGCCACCCGCACGTACACCTGGCGCACCCACGCGCCCGGCCGCCGCTCCGACGGCACCTGGCGCCCGGGCAGCGCCGGGTACTGGCACTACCACGACCACGTCGTGGGCACGGACCACGGCACCGGAGGCATCCGCAAGGGCCTGTACGGCGCCCTGGTCGTACGCCGCAAGGGCGACATCCTCCCGGACAAGCAGTTCACGATCGTCTTCAACGACATGACCATCAACAACCGGCCGGCGGCCGATCCGCCCGACTTCCTCGCCACGGTGGGCGACCGGGTGGAGATCGTCATGATCACGCACGGCGAGTATTACCACACGTTCCATATGCACGGTCACCGCTGGGCCGACAACCGCACGGGTCTCCTGTCCGGCCCGGAGGACGTGAGCCGGGTCATCGACAACAAGATCACCGGCCCGGCGGACTCGTTCGGCTTCCAGATCATCGCGGGCGAACACGTCGGCGCCGGTGCCTGGATGTACCACTGTCACGTCCAGAGCCACTCCGACATGGGCATGGCCGGTCTCTTCCTGGTGGCGAAGCCGGACGGCACCGTACCGGGCCACGGCGACCACGGAAGCCACGGCGCGGCGGCCGCGCAGGAGGAACCGGCCGCGCGGACCTCCGGTGGTGCCCACCATCACTGAGGTCCGGTGAGAGCGCCCGCGAGGGCTCGCGGGGTGGGTGACGCTCCGTCGGAAGGGAGCGGCGGGCAGGAGCGTGTGGCCTGCGCGCGCCGCCCCTCTCGGGTGGGCGGTTCAGCCGCCGTCCGCCGGAGGGTCCATGGACTGCAGGGCCTCCGCGGCACGCTTCTCCATCTCGTCCGCGGGGACGTCCTCCACATGCGTGGCGACGTTCCAGCGATGGCCGAAGGGGTCCTCGAACTGCCCGGTCCGGTCGCCGTAGAACTCGTTCTTGACCGGCGACACTTCCTTGGCGCCGCGGGAGAGGGCCTTGGCGAAGACGGCGTCGACGTCCTCGACGTACACGTGCAGGGTGACGGGCGTGCCGCCCACCGTCTTCGGCGAGCGGAATCCGATGTCCGGGTACTCGTCGGCGAGCATGATGAGCGAGTTGCCCAGCTCCAGTTCGGCGTGGCCGATCTTGTCGCCGGGCGCGGGCATTCTCATCTTCTCGACCGCGCCGAGCACGGACACGTAGAAGTCGATCGCGGCCGCGGCTCCGTCGGTACAGAGATACGGCGTGACTCGCGGATATTCCTCGGGAATGGGTTGGACGGTCATCGGGCTCCGGCCTTTCCGAACCGTGGCGGTCGCCGCCGACCGCCGCCTGCGACCACTGATATCCCGATCCCTCGGGGCGTGCTCCGGCGCCGCGCGGCGGCCCGCGTCGGATGCCCCCGAAGGGCCCACGTCCCCGCTGTGGCGCGCACGGCCGCTCCGGCCACACCCGGAGGCGCGGTCGCCGTCCCGCCGGCCTGGCGGACCACGCTCACCGCCGACAACGACCACTTGTACGAGACCGTCGTCGACGCCGGGAACGGCACCGTCCTCCTGCGCACCGATCTCACCAGCAACGAGGGCCCCGAGGGCCGGGTCTTCACCGACCAGAACCCCACCCTCGGCAGCGCGACGACCGTCCCCTTCAGCGGCCTCGGCCGTTCCTGGGTCACCGGCCGGGTCACCACCGGCAACAACGCCGAGGTCTCCCAGGACCTCGACGGCGAGGAGAGCGTCGGCCACCAGCCCCAGACCCCGGCCGCCGGAGACCCCGCCTACCAGCACTTCGACTACACCTTCACGGACGCCTTCCGCACCAGCGACGGCACCGACCTCACCACCGACCGCGACGCGGTCGTGACCCAGGCCTTCTACTACGTCAACCGCGGGCGCGAGCGCCACCTCACCGAGCCAGGACCAGGCCGATCCGGCGACCGACTACCCCGCGAGCTGCCGCTGGAGAACAACCGTCCCGACGCCACCCTCACCTTCAGCCGCGACCTCGTCTTCGGTGACAACGGGCACCTTCACCGTGAAGGTCTGCGGCAGCGACGACGACACCACCACCTGCCGCGAGGCCGCGATCACCGTAGCCAACGTCGACCCGACCGTCACGATCGACAAGACCGATGCCGTGCCGCTCGCGGGAGGCCGGACACTCGTCGTCCACGCGGGCGAGGAGAAGCGGTACACCGCCCGGCTCACCGACCCCGGCAGCGACGACGAGACCATGAGCTGGGCGTGGGGCGACGGGGCACCGGCCACCACGACCACCTCGCTCGTCAACCCGTCGGACCCCGATCCCGCCCGCAGCCCGAGCGTCCAGCCGCGCGACCTGACGGGCCCGGGCCCACACGTACACCAAGCCCTGTCTGTACGACCTGTCCTCCACGGCACGCGACGACGACGGCGGTACGGGGGCGGACGGGATGCCGGTCATCGTCCAGGGCAACGCCCCGCTGTCGCTGCTCGCCGACGTCTGGTACGTCAAGTACCTGACCGGCGACCTCACCGGGCTCGGCAAGCAGACGCTGGACTGCTATCTGAAGATCGTCCGGCACGCGAGCGCGGTGTTCCCCGAGAAGGTGGACGTGTCCACCCAGGGCAAGGCCGCGGAGGTCCTCTTCCTCAACCTGCTCCTCGACCCGAAGCGTTCCCTCGACCGCCAACTGCTCGCCGCCTGGCTCAACTTCGCCAACGGAGCCTTCGGGCCGTACGAACTCGTCGACACCGACAGCGACCTGAAGGCGGACCCCCCTTCCTGGAGGCCCTCCAGAACGCCGAGAAGGTACGCCTCGACCCCAACGCCACCAAGCAGCAGCTCTCCGCCCAGGCGTCCATCCTCACCTGCATCAACATCCCGCTCGTATGACAAGGAAGAAACTCCTGCCGCGCGCCGCCGCCGCCCTGCTCCTCGGGGTGGCGGCGGCCGCCTGCACCGACGAACCCCCGCCGCCGAACCGCCCGACCGCGCCCGCCCGAACCTCCCCAGCCACCCCCACCCCCACCCCCACCCCCACCACTCCCACCCCCACAACGACGACTGCCGCACCCGCGCCGCCCGCCCCGGCCGTTCTCACCCAGGACGACGCCGGCCGCACCCTCACGCTGGCCCTCGGCGAGACGTCCCAGCTGCGCCTCGTCGGCCGTTGGCGAGAGGTCACCCCGGCCGTCGACGGCACGGCGATCGTCGTCGTACCGGTGGAATTCGAGTCCGATCCGGGCTTCCGCGCCTGGGACGTCCGTGCCACCGAAAAGGGCGAGACGGTGCTGCGCACGACCGAACGGCCGGGCCTGCGGTCGCTGCGGATCACCTTTCGCGTCAGGTGAGGGCGTTCCCTTGAGCGCCCCGGGAAGGTCCCCGGTAGCGTGGGCCGAGGGGAGGCGGAGACGAACCGTCGGCGAAGAGATGGGGAAGGCCGATGCCCCTCACCCCGGGAGCGCACCGCCCCACCTCGACCAGGCCCGACGGGATCGGCACCTGGCCGGCCGTCGGAATCACCCTCGCCGTCCTGGTCGCCGCCAACCTCGCCATGCACCGCTGGACGGGCCTGCCGGGCCTGCTGACGGCGGTCGTGGCCAGTGTCCTGCTCCTGGGAGTGCTCCGGGCGGCCGGAGGCACCTGGGCGGACGCCGGTCTGGCGCCCGGCACGCTCGCCCGGGGCGCCCGGTGGGCACTCGCCCTGATCGGTCTGGTCGCCGTCGTCTACCTGGCCGGGGCGCTGCTGCCGGCCACCCGCACGCTCTTCGAGGACCGGAGGTTCGCCGATCTGAGCGGCGGCGAGCTGATGATCCGTGTCCTCGTGCTGGTCCCCGTCGGCACGGTCCTGCTGGAGGAGATCGCCTTCCGCGGGGTGCTGTACGGTCTGGTGCGCCGCGCCCGCGGGACGGTCTGGGCGACAGCCGTGTCGAGTCTGCTGTTCGGCCTGTGGCACGTGCTGCCGTCCCTGCACCTCGCCACCGCGAAACCCGCCTTGTCCACGGTCTTCGGCGACTCCGGACCGGGCGCCGCCCTGGCGGTCCTGTCGGCCGTGCTGTTCACGGCGGCCGCGGGCGTGCTGTTCTGCGAACTGCGGCGCCGCAGCGGGAGTCTGCTCGCTCCCATGGGGCTGCACTGGGCGGTGAACGCACTGGGCTACGTCGTCGGACATCTGCTGCGCTGACCGCGCGACGCCGCGGGCAGCGGCGCGCCGTGGCGGTGGGGCTCAGTCCTCCGGCCGGATGATGTCCCTCAGCCGGTCCAGATCCTCCGCCGTGAACCCGGTGGGCCTCATGATGTCGTTCCAGCCGTCGACGTACGCCACCTTGTAGGTGTGGCCGTGGCCGTCCGGCACACCCGTGGAGAACGGCAGATCGGCGGTGACCTGCCAGAAGGTCACGAAGGGAATCCAGACCATCGCCTCGAGCACGTCGCTGCCGGGCGCCTGGCCGATCCAGTCGGGTTCCGTGAAGACCAGGTCGGGGCTCCACCAGACGATCGGATCGGAAGCATGCATCAGATAGAGCACTCGCGTGCCCTCCCACGGCCGGTCCGCCGGGGGCGCCCCGGTGGAGGGGTCGTCGGTGAACCGGACGGTCCGCCCCTCCTTGTAGACGGGCTCGATCTCGGGACTTCCCGCGTCGCGGTGATCGCTGAACCCGCGGAACAGGGAGTTGAAGTTCGGCGGGCCGGCGAACAGGGTGCCGGCCGTGCGGTTGCGCAGGTCGTACTCCCCGCTGAAGGCCGTCTCACCGCCGAACGACCCCAGACTCTCGCCCGCCACGAACAGCCGCGGCCGTTGGTCCTGGGGCAGTTTGGACCAGGTGTCGTAGACCGCGTCGAAGAGTTCGCGCCCGGCCTCACGGGCCTTGGACTGGTCGACGAGGTAGGACAGCCACGACGGCAGGTACGAGTACTGCATCGCCACGGTGGCCGAGTCGCCGTTGCCCAGGTACTCGAACGACTCGACGGCCGCGGGATCGACCCAGCCGCTCCCCGTCGTGGTCATGACCAGAAGGTTCTCGCGCTCGAAGCCGCCCGCCCGGCGGAGGTCGGCGACGGCCCGCGCCGCCCGGGTCTCCGCGTCGTCGGCGGTCGCGAGACCGGCGTAGGCCCGGACGGGCTCCTGCGCCGTGCGATGGGTGAACGCGCCGATGTCCCGGGCCGATGGTCCGCTGCCGGTGAAGGCCCGGCCTTCCCTGCCCAGCGAGTCCCACGGCACGACGGACCCCGGGCCGCCCGAGCGCAAGGGCGACGTCGGCTGGTGCACGCCCTCCGGTGTGTGCGTGTCACGCAGCGAGAACGTCTCGTTGGCCGCGCTCACGAGGCCCTGCAACAGCACTCCGGTGAAGACCGACCACGCGAGGCCCGCCACCAGCAGCCAGCCGACCGCTTTCGTCGCCCGCTCACCGATCCAGCGCCCGAGGAGACGGGTGGTCCAGCGATACAGGCGCCGGAGCCCCCGCCCGGCCATCAGCAGCAGCCAGAAGACGAGAGCGGCGACGAACGGGCAGGCGACGGTGGCGAGGACGCTGTAGTCGGTGACCCCCATCAGACGGCGGATCTCGTGCTGCCAGTACTGACCGAGCCCGAACGAGAGGCCGAACAGCACGATCGCGCTGACGAGGAGGACCAGCCACGACCTGCGGGAGGGGCTTCGGGCGTCCCGGTCGGCGAAGGCGCGCCACACGTACGCCGCGACCACGCCGAGCCCGTAGCCGATGGCCGCGGCGATGCCGCACACGAGTCCTTGGAGTACGCCCCCGCGAGGCAGCAGTGAGGGCGTGAAGGACAGGCAGGCGAGGGCGAGCGCACCCCAGCAGCCGGGCAGTGTGAGCCGGGGCAGCCGGCGCCGCTTCCCGTCCGTGTCCGCGCCGCCGGGCCGGTCCACCCGGCGGTCGTTCTCGCGCGGTGTGGGCCCCTCCGAGGGAGACAACGGCGGGTCGTGCGTCATGGCGGGTCCTCCGGAGACAAGGATCCCAAGGCTCGTCCGACCGTGCCATTCCGAGCCGTGCCGTTCCGAGCTGTCCCGCCCGGTCCGTCCACGCCTCCTATGCGGATGCCCTGCCCGCGGACCCGTCGTTCGTGGGCGGGTACGCGGGGCGCTGCGGTATCGACGGGGAGCCGTGCGGAGAGGGCAGGGACGGGAGGGACGGCTGGTACAGCCAGGCCGTGAGCAGCTCGTCCACCGGCTCGACCGCGTACCGGGTCACATGGGCGGTGAAGCCCGCGGTGGTCACCACGCCGTGGCGATGCACCGTGGCCCAGTCGCGCAGCATCCGGAAGAACGCGCCGTCGCCCAGGGCGCAGCGGACCGCGTGCACGGTGAGACCTCCGCGCTCGTACAGCCGGTCGTCGAACATCAGCTTGCGCCCCGGGTCGGCGAGCTTCAGGTCCTGGGGCTGGGTGGAGAGCAGTCGGTGCGCGGCGGCCGCCAGGTCGTGCGCGGTACGGCCGCCGGAGCGCTCCGACCAGAGCCACTCGGCGTACTTGGCCAGGCCCTCGTTCAGCCAGATGTGCCGCCAGTCGGCGATGGTCACACTGTTGCCGAACCACTGGTGCGCGAGCTCATGGGCGACGAGGCGCTCGGAACCCCGCACGCCGTCGACATGGTTGGTGCCGAAGAGGGAGAGCCCCTGGGCCTCCACCGGGACGTCCAGTTCCTCGTCGGCGACGACCACCGCGTACTCGCCGAAGGGAAAGGGCCCGAAGAGCTCCTCGAACAGCTGCATCATCGCGGGCTGCCGGGCGAAGTCGCGGGAGAAGCGGGGCAGGAGATGCGCCGGCACATGGGCGCTCTGCGGCACACCCCCGAGCCCCGGGTCCCCGAGGAGCACCGTCTGGTGCATGCCGATGGAGAGGCCGACCAGGTAGCTGGAGGTCGGCGCGGGCTGCTCGTACACCCAGGTGGTCGTGCTGGCCTTGGTCGTACGGGTGAGCAGCCGGCCGCCCGCCACCACGGTGTACGCGGACGGGGTGTTGACCGAGATCTGGTACGAGGCCTTGTCGGCCGGCCGGTCGTTGCAGGGGTACCAGGAGGGCGCGCCGACGGGCTGGCTGGCCACCAACGCGCCGTCGGTCAACTCCTCCCAGCCGAGCCCGCCCCAAGGGCTGCGGACCGGCTTGGGGTTGCCCGCGTAGTGCACCTCCACCGTGAAGGCGGCGCCCGCCGGCAGCGGCTTGGCCGGCCGGACGCGGAGCTTGCCGCCCCGGTGGGCGTAGTGCGGCGCACGGCCGTCCACGAGGATCCGGCCGACCTTGAACTCGGCGAGGTTGAGGTGGAACTCGGTGAGCGGTGCCCGTCCGGCGATCGCGCTGAGCCGCGCCGTCCCGGCCAGCCGGTTGGGACCGGGACGGTACTCCAGAGCGAGTTCGTACCGATGCACGCGGTAACGGGAGTCGCCGTGGTCAGGAAAGTACGGGTCCGATGCCGCTCGCCGCTCGCCGCTCACTGCTGCTTCCGCTCCCTGCCCTGTGCTGTGCTCGTGGTGCCCGTTCAGGCCCGCCACGCCTCGATCGGATTGCCCAGCCAGCGGGTGTCGTCGGGGACGGATTCCCCGGCCATCACGAGAGAGGCGGGACCCAGTGTGGAGCGGGCCCCGACCGTACTGCCGGGCAGGACGATTCCGCCCGGGCCCAGCGTGGCGCCCTCGCGGAGGACCACAGTATCCGTCCTCAAGATCCGGTCGTGGAAGAGGTGTGTCTGCAACACACATCCACGGTTCACGCTGACCGCGTCGCCCAGCACCACCAGGTCCGTCTCGGGCAGCCAGTAGCTCTCGCACCACACGCCCCGGCCGATTCGTGCACCGAGTCCGCGCAGCCACAGTCCGAGCAGCGGGGTTCCCGGCACCGATCCGATCAGCCACGGCACGGCCAGCACCTCGACGAAGGTGTCGGCCAGCTCGTTGCGCCATACGAAGCCGGACCAGAGGGGGTGTTCGCCCGTCCGGTGCCTGCCCACGAGCAGCCATTTGGCGGCCACCGAGACCAGGCACGCGGCCGCTCCGGCGGCGAGGAGGACCGCCCCGGACAGCAGCGCGGTGCCCCAGACGCCCGGACCGGCCGCCGTGGCCACGGCACAGAGGGCCGCCACGGTCAGGACCGCGAGGGCGGCCGAGCAGAACACCGGAACGAGCCGGCACAGCTCCACCAGCCCGCGCGCCCACAGCAGGTGCGCGGGCGGGTCGTACGTCCTGCTCTGGTCGGCGTCCGCCGCGGACCGCGGCAGCTTGACCGGGGGCAGACCCAGGTACGAGCTGCCCTTCTTGGCCTTCTTCGGCGTCGCGGACAACACGCCGACCAGGCCGTCGTCCGGGACGGTGCGGCCCGGCGCGGTCATGCCGGAATTGCCGAGGAACGCCCGGCGACCGATCTCGGAGTGCCCGATCCGCACCCAGCCACCGCCCAGTTCGTAGGGCGCGGTCAGGGTGTCGTCGGCGAGGAACGCGCCCTCGCCGACGGTGGTGAGGCTCGGCAGCGCGAGCACCGTCGACACCTCAGCGCCCCGGCCGATCTTCATCCCGAGCAGCCGCAGCCAGACCGGAGTGATCAGCCCGGCGTAGAGCGGGAAGAGCGTCTCCCGCGCCAGGTCCATGAGCTGGGTGACCGTCCACGCCTGCCAGGCGACCCGACCGTGCGTCGGATGGCTTCCGGTACGCAGCCCGAGGCTGAGCAGCCGTACCGCGACCAGCACGAGCGTCGCGTACGCGAAACCGTAGGCGAGCGCCCCGGGCACCACGGCGAGCAGCGCTCCCGCCAGCGCCTCGGCGATCCCGGCGTCGGCGGGCACGAAGCGGCTCACGACCAGCAGGGCGGGCAGGGCGGCGAGCACGGGCAGAGCCGTGAGGAAGAAGCCGGTCGCGCCGTATATGGCCCGCCAGCGGACCGCGCGCGCCGGCCGCTCCTTGGGCCAGTTCCGCTTCGCCTTGCCGAGCTTGCCCGCGGGCGCGCCGGCCCAGCGCTGTCCGGTCGGGATCTGTCCCGCCACGGCGGAGCCGGGCGCCACCTCGGCCCGCTTGCCGACCCGCGCCCCCGGGAAGAGCAGGCTGCGGGTGCCGACCACCGCGCCGGCGCCGACCTTGACCGGGCCGATCTCCAGCCGGTCGCCGTCCAGCCAGTAGCCGGAGAGGTCCACCTCGGACTCCACGGCGCAGCCGCGGCCGAGCTTGAGCATGCCGGTGACCGGCGGCAGCGAGTGGAGGTCCACGTCGGGGCCGACCTTGGCGCCGAGAGCCCGTGCGTAGCGCTCCAGCCAGGAGCCGGTGAGCGAGGTCGCGCCGACGCACTCGGCAAGACGCTCGGCCGTCCACAGCCGCAGGTGGACGCTTCCGCCGCGCGGGTGGCGTCCCGCCTTCACCCCGCGCAGCAGCAGGCGTGCGCCGCCCGCCGCGATCGCGAGCCGGCCCGGCGGGCTGAAGAGCAGCGCCGCACCCGCCGCGACGAGCCACCACGAGGCGGTCGGCGCCCACGGGTAGGGCCCGAACCAGTGCAGTACGTTGCCCAGGGCAAGGAGCGCCACGGTCCAGCGGAGCCCGACCACGGTGAAGAGCGGGAGCAGCAGGGCGGTCTGTGCGAGCCCGGTCCGCAGCGGAACCGGTGCGACGGTCCGGACGGCGCCGTCGTCCTGGACGGACTTCTCCAGACGCCGGGCCAGCTTGCGCAGGGTGGGCTGCTGATAGATGTCGACGACGGCCGCGCTCGGATAGCGGGTGCGCAGCCGGGTGGTGAGCCGGGCGGCGGCGAGGCTGCTGCCGCCGATCGCGAAGAAGTCGTCGGCGGCGCTGGTGACGGCCACTCCAAGGGTCTCGCTCCACTGCTCGGCGAGCCATGCCTCCGTGCCGTACAGCTGCTCGGCGGGGCCGGTGGTCTCGAGATCGGGCAGGGGCCAGGGCAGCGCGTCCCGGTCCACCTTGCCGGAGGTACGGGTCGGTAGTTCGTCGACCGGCGCGAGCAGCGGTACGAGGGCGGCGGGCAGCTCGGCGCGCAGCCGCTCGACCGCCGCCGCATGGTCCCAGCCCTCCTGGGTGACGAGATAGCCGACGAGCAGCTGGTTGCCGCTGCGGGCGGTACGGACGGCGGCGGCCGCGCCGGCGACACCGGGCAGGGCCTGCAGCGCGGCGTCCACCTCGCCCAGCTCGATACGGCGGCCGCCGAGCTTGATCTGCTCGTCGCCGCGGCCGAGGAAGACCAGCCCCTCCGGCTCGGCGCGGACCAGGTCGCCGCTGCGGTAGGCGCGGTCCCATCCGAGCGACTCCAGCGGGGCGTACTTCTCGGCGTCCTTCTCGGGGTCGAGGTAGCGGGCGAGTCCGACGCCGCCGATCACCAACTGACCGCTGCCGCCCATCGGCACCGGCTCGCCGGACTCGTCGACCACGGCCAGCTCCCAGCCGTTCAGCGGGAGGCCGATCCGGATGGGCTCCTCACCGGTCAGGAGGGAGGCGCAGGCGACGACGGTGGCTTCGGTGGGGCCGTACGTGTTCCAGACCTCGCGGCCCTCCGTGACCAGACGCTGGGTCAGCTCGGGCGGGCAGGCCTCGCCGCCGAAGATCAGCAGCCGGACCTCGTCGAGCGCCTCCGGCTCCCAGAGCGCGGCGAGGGTCGGCACCGTGGAGACCACGGTGATCTCCTGCTCCACCAGCCACGGGCCGAGGTCGGCGCCGCTGCGCACCTGGGACCGGGGGACGGGCACGAGGCAGGCGCCGTAGCGCCAGGCCAGCCACATCTCCTCGCAGGAGGCGTCGAAGGCGACGGAGAGTCCCGCCATGACCCGGTCGCCGGGTCCGATCGGCTCCTCGACGAGGAAGAGCGCCGCCTCGGCGTCCACGAAAGCGGCCGCGCTGCGGTGGCTGACGGCGACGCCCTTGGGCTTGCCCGTGGAGCCGGAGGTGAAGATGATCCACGCGTCGTGCTCGGGGCCGGGGCGGGTGGCGGGGGCGTGGTCCCCCTCGCGCGCGGTGACGTCGATCCGCTGCCCCGCGCCGAGGACGGCCCGCACACCTGCCTCGCCGAAGACCAGCTCGGCCCGCTCGTCCGGGTCCTCGGCGTCGACGGGCACATAGGCGGCGCCCGCGGCGAGTACGGCGAGGATGGCGACGTACAGCTCGTTGGTCCCGGAGGGCACGCGGACGCCGACCCGGTCGCCGAGCCCCACTCCGGCGGCCGCCAGGGCGCGCCGTCGGCGCTCGACCTCCGCGGCCAGCGCCCGGTAGGTCAGCCGGGCGCCGCCGTCGTCCAGGGCGAGCTCGTCGGGGTAGGCCCGTACGGACGCCTCGAAGACGTCGAGGAGCGTGCGCACCGGGGCGGCGGGCCCGGCGGAGAACCGGGCGGACTTGCCGGACTCCTCCTCCCACGTGCCCCCGTCGTCGAGCAGAGTGATGTCACCGCGCTCTGGTGTGGCTGCCATCGGACCTCGCGTCTCGTTCCCGGCAACGTCCGGGTCGCCGGCGGAGCCCGGGTCTGCCCAGGTTGTTCCGATCCGGCGCCAAACAGCCCGCCAGTCTAATGCGTCGGCAAGGATTCTCCCGTCCATGGCTTGCGCGTGGCCGGTTAGGAGCGGTAATGGGGGTGTCGGCGCGGGGGTGGTCAGGGGCTGTCGATCGCCGCCGGATGCGCTTTGGCGAGGGTGCAGACGCCGTCCGCGCACTGGCGCTCCAGACGGCCGCGGGAGACGGTCTGTACCAGGCCGACCATCCAGCAGGTGGGGCAGCCGCGGAAGGCGATCAGGGCCAACGGGGCCGCCAGCAGGGCGGCCGGGCCGACGACGGGCACCAGGGCGATGGAGCCGATGATCAGCCCGAATCCGATGGCGCCGCGCGCCAGGTGGCGTGGGACGGACGTGCTGGCGAAGTTCGTCCCGGGCGCCGTGGCCCGGTCGGTGGCGCGGGCCTTCGCTCCCCGCGAGGGCTTCACGATGGTCACGATGGTGAGTCTCCTCCGACGTGTCGGTCGACGGTGTGTTCGGGTGATTGCTCGTTCGCTGCCAAGGAGTCACGCAGCGCCGCGCGTGCTCGGTGCAGCCGTGATTTCATCGCGGCGTCGCTCAGGCCGAGCGAATGGGCGACGGTCCTGCCCGGCAGCCCCTGGACGTCCCGCATGATCAGTACCTGCCGCTGATCGCGGGGAAGGGCGCCGACCGCAGCAGCGATCCGCTCCGCCTCCAGCCTGCGCAACACCGCCTCCTCGGCGGACGGTTCCGCGGACGCCCCCGCTTCGTCCGACGCCTCGTCGCTCCGCGAGACGAGCAGCCGGACCTGCCGGAGGCACTCGTTGCGCACGATCCGGAACATCCACGAGGCCAGCGCGCCGGTGGCCCGCAAGGTGCCGATCTTCCGGTAGAGGATGATCAGCGCCTCCTGCGTCGCGTCCTCCGCGTCCTGCGGCGAGGCGCACAGCGATCGGGCGAACTTGCGCACATGGGGCTGCGATTCCATGACGACGGTGGTGAGCGACATGACGTCGCCGTTCTGGGCGGCCTTGATCAGCCGCTCGTCCGGCCAGTGGAAGCGTTTGTTCATGAGCTACTCATATCGGAAGCCCCCGCTCGCGGACCTGGTCAACGCCGGCTCCTGTAGCGCCGCATCAGGTGCCAGCTGCATGCCCCCACGAGCAGGGCTCCGATCACGACGATGCCAGTGACCAACATGGGTGGTTCCTCCCGGTTCTTCCGGCGCGTTCGGCCGGTTCGCAGATAGGAGGCGGGGAGGTCCGGAAAGGATTCACCTCCGGCCGAACTTTCTTCCTCTCCGGAGGAGTTCACCGCCCCTCGGGCGGCGGTTGCGCCGTATGCGAGAACGTCACGGAAAAGCCTTCTCCCGGTTACACGGCCGACCAGGCATCCATGCCACGCTCCCGGTTGCCAGAAGTCAACACGCGTAGATCGCGAGGCCGTTCAGCCGCACCTCCCGTCCCGGCGCGGCCGTTCCCAGGAAAGGACATCCCCCATGTCCGTTGTACAGATAGGCAGATGGAAGGCGAAGGCGGCAGCCATAGGCGCCGTCATCCTCGGCCTCACCCTTCCGGCGGTCACCGCGCCCCCCGCGAGCGCCACGACCACCGCGTACGACAGCACCTACTACAAGAACGCGATCGGCAAGACCGGAACGAGCCTGAAGTCCTCGCTGCACACGATCATCAGCAGCCAGAGCAAGATCTCGTACGACGCGGTCTGGAACGCGCTGAAGGTCACCGACCAGGACCCGAACAACAGCGGCAACGTGATCCTGCTGTACAGCGGCACCTCGCGCAGCAAGGCCCTCAACGGCGGCGACGTGGGCGACTGGAACCGCGAGCACGTGTGGGCCCAGTCCCACGGCAACTTCGGCACCTCGGCCGGCCCCGGTACCGACCTGCACCACCTGCGCCCCGCGGACGTCCAGGTCAACAGCATCCGCGGCAACAAGGACTTCGACAACGGCGGCAGCGCGGTGAGCGGCGCGCCCGGCAGCTACACGGACTCCAACTCCTTCGAGCCGCGCGACGCGGACAAGGGCGACGTGGCCCGCATGATCCTCTACATGGCCGTCCGCTACGAGGGCGACGACGCCTGGGCCGACCTGGAGCCCAACGAGTCGACCACCAACGGCAGCGTCCGCTTCCACGGCCGCCTCTCGGTCCTGAAGCAGTGGAACGAGCAGGACCCGCCGAGCGCCTTCGAGGAACGCCGCAACGACGTCATCTACGGCACCTACCAGGGCAACCGCAACCCGTTCATCGACCACCCCGAGTGGGTCGAGGCGATCTGGTAGACGGCCCCTGACGTGCGCCGAGCTCCCGCCATGGGCGAGGAGCTCGGCCCCGACCACCGCCACGACCCGGACTCCTCACCACCCGGACCCGCCTCGCCGGCACGTCGGGGCATCCCGTGCCCCGCGGTCGCCGTCTCGGCCGTGTCCGCGGGCGCCCCAGGGTCAGGCGGCGTGGACCTGGAACCAGACCCACTTGCCTCGGTCGCCGACCGTGGCCACGCCCCAAGCCCCGGCCACCGCATCCAGCAGATCCAGCCCACGGCCCGTCTCCAGCTCCGTCTCGTCCGTGTCCGCCTCGTCCCGGCTCGACCGGGCACCCGAACCCATGCGGGGGTTCGTGTCGAAGACGGCCCCGGTGACCACACCGGCCCCCCGGTCATAGCCGACGGCGATCTCGATGGCCGGTCCCTCCGCATGCCGGACCGCGTTCGAGACGACCTCGCTCAGGAGCAGGGCCGCCATGTCCACCTCGTCGTGGCCCTCGGGCGCGATCCGGCCGAGGACGTGGCGGGCGTCGGCGGCGGCGCGGGGGTGGCGGGGCAGGACGGCGATGCCGCTGTGTGCGTTCACGATGATCTCCCGGTCTCGGTGCGCCCTGGCGGGCGGTACGGGTCCCCTGGCCCCCGCGGCTCCTGTCGCTTCGCCTCCGGAGGCGGGACCCGAGGGTCCGAACCGCCTGGATGAACGAGCTCCTGGGGGGCGGCGCCGCCCTGCCGAGGAGGGAAGGAGGAGGGCGGTGCCGCGCCACCACTCCATCGTCCCGGCGCATCGGGCCCCGCCGGGGGTGCCCATCGTCGGCGTCCGAGGTGACGAAAGTAGGGGGTCGGCTCCGCCTCCGGCCCGCCGAGGACGGGGCCGACCCCTCCCCGCCTGCGAGGATGCGAACCCCCGAGTCCCGGGGAGGTTCAGCGGCCACCGAGGTGCAGAGGGCCTCAGTCGACGTCGGCCCGCGTCGTGCCCATCTTCAGGCCGTCGACCCAGTGGACGGACTCCACGTCGACGATGGTGGAACCGTACGACCCCCAGCGGGGGACGTTGCCCTTGAGATCCCACGTCCGCGCGTTCTGGCGGTCGACGACCAGTTGGCCGTTGACGTACAGGGCGAAGGAACCGCTCGTGGAGGTCTGGGCGTTGATGCCCAGCTCGATCTTGTTCCAGGTGGCCGGCGTCCAGGCGACGCTGCCGACGGAGATCCACTGCTCGCCCGGGGCGACGTACCAGACCTTCAGCCGGCTGTCCTCGACCTTCATGATCACCGGATAGTTCTGGTCGTGCTCGTCACCGGTGCCCCATGACTTCCACTGGAAGACGGTCTGGGCGTTGCCGGTCTTGGTCATGGACTCCCAGCCGAACCAGTACGTCCTGCCGGACGTGAGGGTGCGGCCGGCGATGCCGTGGCCCTCGCAGCGCTCGGAGCCCACCGCCTTGGTGAAGCCGAAGATCTTCCCGCGACCGTCGCCCCAGTCCGGCTGGTACACGTACGACGGGGAGTCGCAGAGCACCGAGGCGAACACGGCGGTGCCTCCGTTGTCCGCGTCGCCGTCCCACTCGACCGTCGCATGCGCGGGTGTCGCCAGGACGAGCGAGAGCGCCGCGGCCAGCGCCATGGGGGCCGACAGGCGCCCGCGCCGGCGGCGCGGCGCCTGCCGATCGGCGGGGGACCGGTGGGGGTCCGAGGGGGAGACGCGGGGGACATTTCGAGCGTTGCCGTGACGCATGGATTCCTCCGGTGGGGGAGAGCGGGACTTCAACGAGAGGTGCGCACCCCGGCAGCGGTGGGGGAGGGTACGACCTCAGCAGGGACGATGTCGGCAGGGGGTGCCGAGTCGTCCGTCGGTGACGGGGCTGCGGGCCACCGTCCCGGAGGTGCCCGCCCGCCTCGGCCTTGCGCATGGCAGGGGCAGGCACCTCCGGCCTGGTGTCAGCCGAGGCGGACGGTGACCTTCTGGGGTGCGCCGGCCTGGCCGGTGAGGTCGCCGAAGGTCAGCTTCAGCGACGCGCCGGTGGTCGCGGCGGTGACCGTGGCGGGCTTGGAGAGCACTTTGCCCACCCCGCGGTTCCAGACGATGTCCAGGGAGGTGGCCCGCCGTGCGGGGTCCGAGACGACGATGGTCGCCGTGCCGTTGCGGTGCTCCCGTACGAGGACGGAGGCGGGGGCGCTCGCCCGGAGCCTGTCGACGGTGCCCGCGGTCCAGAAGTTCACCGCGGTGAGGCCCAGCTTCGGGACGCGGACGCCCTGCTGGTCCCCGGAGTTGGCGAGGATCCGCAACCACCCCCGGTCACACGCGCGGTGGGCCGTGGTCCTGGCGCTCGCGCCCGGCAGCAGGACGTAGGCGTAGTCGCCGCCGGTCGGGTCGACGCCGTGGTCGGTGAAGAGGGTGAGGTAGCGGCGGGTGATCGGGTCGGGGGAGCCCCCGGTATTGATGTCCCGCCAGGAGCCGGTGCGCTCCTCGCGTACCGCGCTGAGCTTGGCGCCGCCGGGGAAGACATAGCCCGCCTGCCCGGCGATGTGGGCCCACTCGGCGTCGTCGAAGGTGGCCGTCCAGCCCTGTGTCACCGGCTGCGTCCTGCCGTCGACCGTGAGCACCGGGGCGCCGGTGGCGCCGAGGGCGCGATTGTCGACGGTCGTCTCGACGGCGTGACCGTCGGCGGAGGTGATGCCGGCGCCGAGGCAGACGATGGAGTCGTCGAGGCAGAACCAGGACTTCTTGGCATCCATGGTGCTGGAGATGCCCTTGAGGTGCTGGCCGATGGCGGCGTACTCGCCGTCGGTGGTCCCGCCGACCCAGGCCGCGTCCGGCATCGGCTGACCCCAGTTGCCGCCCTCGCCGTCGGCGAGCGGCTTGCGCGAGGCGGTGATACCGGGCAGGCGGTACGGGTCGACGGTGGGCCAGTAGGCGTCCGAGTACTGCTCCAGGCCGAAGTCGCTGCCCCACCAGGAGAGCCACCCGGCGCCGGTGTGGTAGCCGCGGGCATGCTCGCCGTTGCCGAACTCGTAGTGGGCGATGCGGTTCGAGGCCATGGAGACGGAGGCGGCCCAGTCGCGACGGCGGTGGGTGGCTCGTGCCATGTTGTGGAACAGCCGGTGCTCGACGGGCTCGGGGGCGGCCTTGACGGAGGTGTCGTCCTGCAGCGCCTGCAGGAGCGATGCCCTGATCAGGCTGAGACCCGGGTTCTTGAGCGCGGGGTAGTGGTAGTCGCGTTGCAGCCAGCCCTTGACCATCGCCCGCCAGCGGGCGTTCTCCTCGGGGCTCGCGCCCTGGCCGACCAGCAGGATGGTCGCCATCAGGCCGTGGGCCCGCTGATGCTCGTTGGTGCCGATGCGGCTGATGCCCCGGCTGCTGACGTTGTCCATCATCAGACCGTTGTAGATGAACGGCGCGACGGCCTTGTCGATCGTGTCGAGGAAGAGCTGGGTGCCGGCGTCCTTCACCTCCCAGCTCGACCCGCGCAGCAGGGCGAGCAGCCGGCCCACACCGTCGTGCAGCACCGCGCCGTAGCCGCCGATGTAGGGGACGTTGCGGTGCTGGACGAACGATCCGTCGTCGTAGAAACCGTCACCCGAGGTGACGTAGGGGAACACCGGGGCCAGCGCCTGGGACGCCAGCGCGATCTTGGCCGGGTCCTTGCCGACGATCCCGCGCAGGATGACCCCGCGACACAGGTCGACCCGGTTGGCACCGGTGCTGGTGCCCGTGTACGAGGCGAAGACCGAATCCGGCACGAACGCGTCGACGGCCCGGCAGTAGTCGGCGATCTGCGTGTCCGACAGGTGGTCGTACATCAGCACGCAGGTGTCCATCAGCGCCTGCGGAGCGCCGATCTGCCAGTTGTACCAGTTGCCGTACCGCGTCGTGTTCTCGTTGTAGACCTCGGAGTGGAGGTGGTCGAGGCCGGTGAGGACGGCGTCACGGAGCCCGGCGTCCCCGGTCAGTCCGGTGCCCGGCTGGGAGTACGCCTCGGCCATGGTGCGCAGCCGGTTGTATCCGTCGTTCATGGTCGCCGAGAAGGCGTAGGACTCGGCGTCGAGATCGGGCTCCGGGTCGGTCCAGGAGCGCCCGGGCCAGAGCGAACCGCTCGCCGGGGCCATGGTCGCCCGGTAGCCGGCCGCGGTCGTGCCGAGGTTGCCGAGGATGGTCCGGTACGGCTCCGCGGTCGGGCTGAAGCCCGTACCGAGGATGAGGTCGCGCCACTTGCCTCGCAGCGCGTCGAACTCCGCGTCGGACGCGGTGGCGGATGTGTCGCCGGACCCCAGGGCGTCCGAGGCGTGGGACGGGTGCGCGAGCGTTCCCGTGAGTCCGAGGGCGAGCGCGCCCCCACCGGCGGCATGGAGGAATGTGCGGCGACGCCAGGGAGATGGCATGGGAGACGACCTTTACGGGAGGAGCGCGTCGTTGCCTCGGCGCTGTCGCTGGCTCGTAAGCGTGGGGTTTCTAACACGCGGAAAACCAAGAGGGCAACGGTTTGGACAGAAACGGCCTCCGGTTGTCCATTCGATAGAAAACAGACAGCATCGATCGCGGGTTGGCTACACTGCTTCTGATCTGGGATGGCGTACGAGGGGAGCGGGGAAGTGCACGCGGAACACAGGCACCAGGCGATCCTGCGCAGGCTGCGGGAAGAGGGCTCCCTGCGGGTCAGCGACTTCGCCGCCGAGCTGGGCGTCTCCCCGGTCACGATCCGCCGGGACGTGGAGGTCCTCGCCGACCGCGGTCTGGTCGCGCGGGTGCACGGCGGGGCCATGCTCCCCGAGACCTGGGCGGAGACCGCACCCGCCGACGGGGATCCCGTCGCTCCGGCCCGCGGCCGGGAGCGCGTCATCGGTCTGATCGTGCCGTCCGCCGACTACTACTACCCCGAGGTGATCAAGGGCGCGCGCGAGGCCGCGGCCGCCCGGAACGCCCGGCTGGTGCTGGACATCTCGGGATACGACGCGGACGAGGAGCGCACCCAGGTCGAAAGGATGATCGGCGACGGCATCGACGGGCTGCTGGTGGTTCCGACCGGCCCGCGTGGCTGGTACGAGCAACTGCCCGTCCCCGTCGTGATCGTGGAGCGCCGGCCCGAGGCGGACGAGACGGCCGGGATCGACCACGTGGTGTCCGACCACGTCCATGGGGCGCGCCTTGCCGTGCGGCATCTCGCGGAGGCGGGTCGCACGCGCCTCGCGCTGCTCGTACGCGGCACGAGCCCGACCGCACAGTGGATCATCGAGGGCTTCCAGGCCGGCGTCCGCGCGGCCGGGCTCGAAGCCCCCCTTCCGACGTCCGTCCTGGTCACCGCCGATGCGGGCCCCGGGAGTCCGGAGTACGACGGCCCGGTCGAGGAGCTGCTCGACGCCGCGGCGGCCGGCCGCGTCGACGCCGTCATCGCCCACCCCGACAACGAGGCGCTCGCGCTGCTGAGGCGGCTGCGCGCGCGGTCGGTCCAGGTCCCCGGCGACGTCGCGATCGTGGCGTACGACGACGAGGTGGCGGGGCTCGCCGACATCCCGTTGAGTGCCATCGCCCCGGCGAAGCACGAAGTCGGCGCGTCCGCCGTGGAGTTGCTGGTGCGCAGACTCCAGCAGCCCGACGCTCCCCGGCACCGGCTGTTCGTCCTTCCGCGGCTGCGGGTGCGCTCGTCCAGCGGAGGCTGACGCGGCTGGGGCAGCGCCCGCGCCGTCCCGATCCCGAACAGCCCGACCAGGCTCGGCTTCAGCCCTGGTCACCGGGCCCGAGCCCGGGGTCCTGACGCCGGATCCGGGCGAGGACGATCACGGCGTCGTCGGTGGGCGCGTCGGGCAGCAGGCGCGCCAGGATGCCGTCCGCCGTCTCCTCCAACGTGCCGGTCGCGCACGCGAGTTCCGACCTTAGTGCCGCCATGCCCTCGCCGATGTCGACGCCGCGCGCCTCGACCAGGCCGTCGGTGTACAGCGCAAGGGTGTCGCCGTCGTGGAGCTCGATCTCCGTCGTACGGAAGGGCACCTCGCCGACGCCCAGCGGCACCCCCAGCACCTCGTCGATCGACTCGACCGTGCCGTTCGCCCGTCGGCGCAGCGGCGGCAGGTGACCCGCGTTCGCGATGCGGGCCAGGCCCGTCGCCGGGTCGTAGCGGATGTAGAGGCAGGTCGCGTACGCGATGCCGGCGTCCTGGGCGCAGGCGTCGAGCTCCCTGAGGAGACTGTCGGGTTCCAGGTTCTGGCGCGCCAGGGCCTTGGCGGTGATGCGCAGGCGACCCATCGCCGCCGCCGCGGGCACGCCGTGCCCCATCACATCGCCGACCACCAGCGCCACCCGGCCGCCCGGCAGGTCGATCACGTCGTACCAGTCGCCGCCGACCTCCGTGGCGTGACTGCCGGGCAGGTAGCGGTGGGCGACGCGCACGGACGGGCTGTTCGCCAGGGCGGTGGGCAGCAGCTCCCGCTGGAGGGTGAGCGCGATGTCCTGGACCCGGCTGTAGAGCCGCGCGTTGTCCAGGCACAGCGCGGCCCGCGAGGCGAGCTCGCCCGCCAGGCTGAGGTCCTGCCCGGTGAAGACCGGGCGGCCACCGGAGCGGCCGAACATGGCGATTCCCTGCACCGTGCCCCGCGCGATGAGCGGAGCGATGAGCAGAGACGTCAGGCCGCTGTCGATCAGGAGCTGGGCCCGGGCTTGGTGGATGACCGTGCGGGTCATGAAATCGGCGTTCACGGGGACGCAGACGGGCCGGCCCGTCATCAGGGTCTCGTGGATGCTGGAGCCGGGCGGGTAGGTCACGCTCTCCAGGCCGCCGACCAGCTCGGGGGCGGGAGGCGGCAGGCACGTACCGGCCGCGATCCGGCGGGTGACCAGCACCGATTCCGGATCGAACACCTCGCGTTCGTCCTTCCACCGCACGACCTCCACGACGGAGGCGTCGCAGAACTCGGGAACGACCGCGTCGACCAGCTCGCGGGCGGTGACGTTCACGTCCAGCGTGGTGCCGATGCGGTTCGCGGCCCGGTCCAGCAGCGCCAGTCTCTGCCGCCCCGCCGCCGCCTCCACGATGGCCTGCTCACGGTCGGTGACATCCACGAGGAGACCGCCCAGGCCGGGCCGCGTGCCGACGGCCTGGCTGAGGGGGAAGAAGCTCACGGAGCGTACCTGGTCCCGGTCGGGACGGCCCGGTGTGCGCAGGACGACCAGCGTGCTCACGACGGGCCGGCCCTCGTCGGCGACGGCCCGCAGCATGCGCTGGTACTCGCCCCCGTCGGACGTGATCATGAACTCTTCCATGGTCCGGCCGATGTGGTCCTCGATCGGGATCCCGTCCATGTCCGCCAGAGCCTGGTTGAGATGGACGTAGCGCAGGTTCTCGTCGAGCATCACCAGGCCGATCGGGCACGTCTCGAAGAGCGCGTCGAGGAAGGCGAGGTTGGTCTTCACCCGGTCGAGCCCCTCGCTCTCGCTCGCCAGCCCGAGGATGACGGAGTCGCCCTCGGCGCCGGTCACCGGGAAGACCCGGAACCCGCAGTCGAAGACGCTGCCGTCCCGGTGCAGCGTCGGCACGCGCGTCCGCCAGTAGCCCAAGGTGCGGCCGCGCTCCGCCAGGCGCTCCGCCGCACCGGCGCCGTCGAGGGGAGCGGCGGGAAAGAGGACGGCGGCCGGCCGGGTCAGGACGTCCGCGGCCTTGTGGCCGAAGAGCCGCTGCGCACCGGGGCCCCAGTAGCAGATCCGGCCCTCCTCGTCGATGCCGAGCACGGCCACGGCCACGTGCTCCAGCAGCGTCCCGGGTTCCGACCAGATGGGCTCGGGAGCCTGCTCGTCCCACGGTCGACCCCCCGGTCGAGGCGAGGACACCGGGCCCCCTTTCCGGGCACGGACGAAAGGCGAGTGCGTTACTCACCGGCGGAGCGGGACGCTCACGTCAATTCTGCCCGTGCTCCGCGGTTCGGACATCACGGAGGCCCGGGCGGGGCGCGGTGCCCTCGTGTGAGATCCGGTCTCACGGAGTCACGATCGGAAACTCCGCCTCGTACATCCGGCCGCGCTGCGCCGGAAGCGCCCCGACCTTGCGGGCGGGTTCCCGGCCGCGCTCTCGCCGCCACGGCGGTGTACGAGATCACCCCCGCCAAGGCCGGCGAGCCCGGGAGGAGGGTGGTGACGCGTCATGCTCCGGGCTGGTGGAGGCGGTCGGTGAGGAAGGCGAGGATCTCGTCGCGCGCCCGGACCGTGGGGTGGCCCGCCTCGTCGACGAGATGGGCGGTGACCACACTGTGCGGGGTGCCGACCAGCTCGGCGAAGAAGGGCGGCGGGGCCGGGTTCGCGGCGTCGTCCGGCAGGACGCGGCCGTCGAAGGCGTCGCCGAGCAGCGCGCGGTACGCGGCGAAGCGCTGCCCCGTGCACCAGCGGTCGCCCTCGAAGCGGTAGGCGAGGACGGTGAGTCCGTCGCGCGTGAGCCGGTCACGCACCGCACGCGCGTCCGCCGCGTCGAGTTCGAGTCCGCCGGGGTCGTCGAGCGGTAGCGACGGGTGGTTGACCACGGGGGCGATCACCGCCGGCTCCAGCGCCATGGTGAGAGCGAAGTTGCCGGTGAAACACAGGCCGATCGCGCCCACCCCGGGCCCGCCGCAAGCGCCGTGGGCCTGGCGTGCGAGGCCCCGCAGCCACACCGTCACCGGGCTGGTGCCGCCGCCTGCGAAGGCACGGAACTCCGCGCCGACGCAGGCGCGGCGGACGACCTCCCGGCCGCCCTCGACCGTCGGGAGGGCGCCGTCCGTCCCGAACAAGGAGGGCACATGGACGGTGAAGCCCGCGTCCCGCACCCAGCGGGCGAGCCGCAGGACGTCGGGGCTGATGCCCGGCATCTCGGGCAGCACCACGACCGCGGGCCCGGCCCCGGCCACGTACACTGTCTTCTCCACCCCCTCCACGGCCACGCTCCGGCGGGTGAAATCGGTGATCGGGTCGTCGCTCATGGCGACAGCGTGGCCCGGTGCCCGGCGGTCCGTTGAGGGGCCGGACCGCCAAGCCCGGAGGTAATCTCGCCACGCGGCGAGGAGCCGTACGAGACGGTGACGGGGGTACGGGGACGATGGCGGAGGCGACGCGGCGGGCCGAGGAGCGTGGCGGCCCCGGTGCGCTGCGGGTCGGCGTCCTCGCATACCCGGGCTGCTTCGCCTCCGAAGTCTTCGGGGTCCCCGACCTGTTGACGATGGCCGCGCACGTCGCCGGACCGGACGCGCCCGGCTACCGGGTGTCGATCGTCTCGCCCCGCCGTCGGGTCACCGCCTCGGGCGGCGCGAGCCTGGACGTGCGTCCACTGCGCGAGGTCGACGTCCTCGTCGTCCCCGGTTTCGAACTGGACCCCGCCACGGACCTCGACGTACGCCTCGCCGGGCTGGCCCCCGAGACCGCGGCGATCCGCGCGCGGGCCGCCGCCGGCACCGCCGTCGTCTCCCTCTGCGTCGGCGCGTTCCTGCTCGCCGAGGCCGGGCTGCTCGACGGACGCCGGGCCACCACGTCCTGGCTGCACGCCGGCGAACTGGCCAGACGTTGCCCGGAGGCGGACGTCCGGCCCGAGCATCTGGTCGTCACCGACACGGGCGTGACGACCACGGCGGCCTTCAGCGCCATGTACGACTTCGCACTGGACCTCATCCGCCGGCACAGCGGTGCCCGGGTGGCCCGGACCACCGCGCGGGTGGCGCTCGTCGACGACGCGCGGACCTCCCAGACCCCGTACGTCGACCCGCGGCTCCTGCCGCAGCCCGGCAGTGACTTCTCCCAGCGGGTCATGCGACGGCTCGACCAGAACCTCGCCCAGCGGTACGACCTCGCCGCGCTCGCGGACGCCTTCCGGGTGAGCACCCGCACGCTGCTGCGCCGTTTCGCCGAGGAGACCGGACGCAGCCCGCTGGCTCATCTGCAGGCCTCCCGGGTCCGCCGCGCCCGCCACCTCCTGGAGACCACCGACCGCACCGTCGCCGCCGTCGCCGCGGCCGTCGGCTACCAGGACCCCGGCACCTTCGCCGCCCTCTTCGCCCGCCACACCGGCCACCGCCCGAGCGCCTACCGCGTCGCCTTCCGCCGCAGGGACCTGACGCACGCCCCGAAGGGCGACGCCTGAGGCGCCGTCGGGCACTCCAAGGTCCAGTCGATGAACGACGCTCAGGGGAGCAACCGCACGTCGTGGTCCCTGCGGCTCTTCGTCCACACCGGCACCGGCTGAGCGGGTCGGGCACCGGCGAACCGCCCCGCCGCCGAACCGGGCAGGCGGCCGGGACACCTGGCTCGGTGCCCCGGCCGCCTCACGACGCGCGCCTCACCCGATCTCGACGAGGAGGTCGCCGCCTTCCACCTGCTGGATCCTGGTGATGGCCAGGCGGGACACCCGTCCGCTCCTCGGAGCGGTGATCGCGGCCTCCATCTTCATCGCCTCGATGGTGGCCACCGTCGCACCGGTCTCGACCTCGTCGCCCTCGGCGACGGCCAGCGTGACCACGCCGGCGAACGGCGCGGCGACATGGCCCGGGTTGGACCTGTCGGCCTTCTCGGTCACCGGGAGGTCGGCGGCCGCCGCGTTGTCGCGTACCTGGATCGGCCGCAGTTGGCCGTTCAGGGTCGACAGGACGGTGCGCATGCCGCGTTCGTCGGCCTCGCCGATGGCCTCCAGCTCGATGAGCAGCCGCACACCGGGCCCGAAGTCGACGGTGTACTCCTTCCCGGGGCGCAGCCCGTAGAAGAAGTCCTTGCTGTCGAGCACGCTCGTGTCGCCGTACGCCTGACGGTGTGTCTCGAACGCCTTCGTCGGTCCGGGGAAGAGGAGACGGTTCAGCGTCGCGCGCCGGTCCTTGGCCAGGCCGGTGCGGTCCTCCGCGGTCAGCTCCCGCATCGGCTTGGGGCCGGCACGGCCCTCCAGCGCCTTGCTGCGGAACGGCTCCGGCCAGCCGCCCGGAGGCGTGCCCAGCTCGCCGTGCAGGAAGCCGACGACCGAATCGGGGATGTCGAAGCGGTTCGGCGCCGCCTCGAAGTCCTCGGGCGCCACCCCGGCGCCCACGAGATGCAGTGCGAGGTCACCCACCACCTTCGACGACGGCGTGACCTTCACCAGCCGGCCCAGCATCCGGTCCGCGGCGGCGTACGTCGACTCGACGTCCTCGAAGCGGTCGCCGAGGCCGAGCGCGACGGCCTGCGTGCGCAGGTTGGAGAGCTGCCCGCCGGGAATCTCGTGGTGGTACACGCGCCCGGTCGGTGAGTCCAGGCCCGCCTCGAAGGGGGCGTAGACCTTGCGGACGCTCTCCCAGTACGGCTCCAGGTCGCCGACCGCCTGCAGGTCGAGGCCGGTGGGCCGATCGGAGTGGTCGGTCGCGGCGACGATCGCCGACAGCGACGGCTGAGAGGTGGTACCGGCCATGGAGGCCACCGCGCCGTCCACCGCGTCCGCCCCGGCCTGGATCGCCGCGAGATACGTGGCGAGCTGGCCGCCCGCGGTGTCGTGGGTGTGGATGTGCACCGGCAGGTCGAACTCACTGCGCAGCGCGGAGACGAGCTTGGCCGCGGCGGGGGCGCGCAGCAGGCCCGCCATGTCCTTGACCGCCAGCACATGCGCCCCCGCGGCGACGATCTTCTCGGCCAGCCGCAGGTAGTAGTCCAGCGTGTACAGCTTCTCCGCCGGGTCGGAGAGGTCGGACGTGTAGCAGAGCGCGACCTCGGCCACCGCCGTCCCGGTCTCCCGTACGGCTTCGATGGCGGGGCGCATCTGGTCGACGTCGTTGAGCGCGTCGAAGATCCGGAAGATGTCGATGCCGGTGGCGGCGGCCTCCTGCACGAAGGCGTCGGTCACCTCCGTCGGATACGGGGTGTACCCGACGGTGTTACGGCCCCGCAGCAGCATCTGCAGGCAGATGTTCGGCACGGCCTCGCGCAGGGCGGCAAGGCGCTCCCACGGGTCCTCCGCGAGGAAACGCAGCGCGACGTCGTACGTGGCGCCGCCCCAGCACTCCAGGGACAGCAACTGCGGCAGGTTGTGCGCCACCGCGGGGGCGACGGCGAGCAGATCCTTGGTCCGGACCCGGGTGGCGAGGAGCGACTGGTGGGCGTCGCGGAAGGTGGTGTCGGTGACACCGATCGTCGGCGACTCGCGCAGGCTCCGCGCGAAGCCCTCCGGGCCGAGCGCGAGGAGCTTCTGCCGGGAGCCGGGGGGCGCGCCGCCCCCGGCGACCGCCCCGCGCGACGCGGGGGCGGCCGGCGGCGCCGCCGCCGCGG
>NZ_JBHWBS010000037.1:54451-68916 GCF_042735655.1 Streptomyces sp. NPDC059567
TTGCCACAGGTCCAGCCACCGTCGCAGGGAGTCCCGCCCGTGCCCGCACCGCCGGGCGCCGCCCCCACCACCCCCCACCCCCCCCCCAGGCGCCCGCCCCGGGCGGGGGGGGCGCCCGGCCGCCACGAGGGCGTCCCCCCACCGCGCCCGCGCCCGCCCCCCCGGGCGCGCGCCGCCGCCCCGGGGGGCCGGGGCGCGCGGCTCGGGGGCCGGCCCCCGGCGGCCGGCTCGCCGGCGGACAGCGCCGGCAGCTTGCCGGCCGGGGAGGTCAGCTCGGGCCGAGGGCCGTGCGGCTTGTTCACGGTGACGTCGGCGAGGTAGGTGAGCAGCTTGGTGCCGCGGTCGGCGGAGTGGCGCGCGGTGAGCAGGTGCTGCCGCTGCTCGATGAAGGACGTCGTGACGTGTCCCGCCTGGAAGTCCGGGTCGTCGAGCACGGCCTGCAGGAAGGGGATGTTCGTGGACACGCCCCGGATGCGGAACTCGGCCACCGCGCGCCGGGCCCGGTCGACGGCGGTCCTGAAGTCCCGGCCCCGGCAGGTCAGCTTGACCAGCATCGAGTCGAAGTGGGCGCTGACCTCCGTACCGGCGTGGGTGGTGCCGCCGTCGAGCCGGATGCCGGAGCCTCCGGGAGAGCGGTACGCGCTGATCATGCCGGTGTCCGGGCGGAAGCCGTTGGCCGGGTCCTCGGTGGTGATCCGGCACTGCAGGGCGGCACCGCGCAGGACGACGGACTCCTGCGCGAGGCCGAGGTCGGAAAGGGTCTCGCCGGAGGCGATGCGCAGCTGCGACTGCACCAGATCGATGTCGGTGACCTCCTCGGTCACCGTGTGCTCGACCTGGATGCGCGGATTCATCTCGATGAAGACGTGGTTGCCGTCGCGGTCGAGGAGGAACTCCACGGTGCCCGCGTTGCGGTAGCCGATCCGACGGGCGAACCTCACGGCGTCGTCGCAGATGCGCTGCCGCACCTCCGGGTCGAGGTTCGGGGCGGGCGCGAGTTCGATCACCTTCTGGTGGCGCCGCTGCAACGAACAGTCGCGCTCGAACAGGTGGATGACATTGCCCTCGCCGTCGGCGAGGATCTGCACCTCGATGTGGCGCGGGTCGACGACCGCCTTCTCCAGGAAGACGGTCGCGTCGCCGAAGGCGGACTCGGCCTCGCGGGCCGCCGCCTCGATGGACTCGCGCAGCGTCGCCGGGTCCTCGACCCGCCGCATCCCGCGACCACCGCCGCCCGCGACGGCCTTGACGAACACCGGGAAGCCGATGCCCTCGGCGGCCGCGACCAGCTCGTCCACGTCGGTGGAGGGCGCCGAGGAACCGAGCACGGGCACGCCCGCCTCCCGGGCGGCGGCCACGGCACGCGCCTTGTTCCCGGTCAGCTCCAGCGTCTGCGCGCTCGGGCCCACGAACGTGATGCCCGCCTCCTCGCAGGCGCGCGCCAGTTCCGGGTTCTCGGACAGGAATCCGTAACCCGGGTAGACGGCGTCGGCACCGGCCAGGCGCGCCGCCCGGATGACCTCCTCCACGGAGAGGTAGGCCCGCACCGGATGTCCGGGCTCACCGATCTCGTACGCCTCGTCGGCCTTCAGCCGGTGCAGAGAGTTGCGGTCCTCGTGGGGGAAGACGGCGACCGTGCGCGCACCCAGCTCGTAGCCCGCGCGGAACGCGCGAATCGCGATCTCCCCGCGATTGGCCACCAGTACCTTGCGGAACATCATGATCCCTTCACCCTGCCGGTGATGAGCAACGGGTCGCTACACGTCCCCGCGTACGTCATGCCGTCGGAGCGGCACTCGCCCGCGTCGCGCCCGGCTCGTTTCGGCAACGCTAAGGGCTGCGCCGTGGCCTTCTGAAGGTCCCACGACAGTGACATGGATCATCGCAACGCCGCTGTCCGTGATAGGTACGGACGGGGTACGCGGTGGGGTCCTGGGCGCCCGAGGCGTTCCTCGGCGATGGCAGAATCCTTTTCGCATCATATCGCGCATTCGGGTGATATTTGACTGTCCACATATTTTTCAGTGCCTATGATCCACCGTTGTGACAGAGAGTCAGTACGCCCGGGTCGCCCAGCACTCGGCCGATGTGGTCATCCTCGGTGCCGGCCCGGCGGGCCTGGTCCTGGGGAACCTCTTACTTCGCAGCGGCATCGACTGCGTCGTGGTGGAACGTGCCGGTCGTGACCACGTCCGGAACCGGGCACGGGCGGGGTTCCTCGCCGCGAACACCGTGCGGGTCCTGGCACGCAACGGTCTGGACGAGGGCCTGCGCCGGCGCGGGCAGGAGCACAGCGTCTGCGAGTTCCGTAC
Source organism: Streptomyces sp. NPDC059567 (assembly GCF_042735655.1). Classification (NCBI taxonomy): domain Bacteria; kingdom Bacillati; phylum Actinomycetota; class Actinomycetes; order Kitasatosporales; family Streptomycetaceae; genus Streptomyces; species Streptomyces sp. NPDC059567. The sequence continues at coordinate 56,764 of NZ_JBHWBS010000037.1, forward strand.
CGAGGACGGCCGCTTCCGCCTGGACTACCGACGGCTCGGCCAGGGCGAGCCGCACACCGTCTATCCGCAGCACGAGCTGGTCTCCGATCTGCTGGCGCAGTATGTCGATGCCGGAGGGCGGATCCGCTTCGACACCGAGGCGGTCGCCGTGACCGACGCGGACGGCCCCACCCCCGCGGTGACCGTACGGGAGGGCGACGGGCGCCCCGGACGGTGGCGGGCACGGTACGTCGCCGCCTGCGACGGCCGCCACGGGGCGGGGCGGCGCTCGCTTCCGCCCGGCACGGTCCACCGCCACCACCGCGACCACGGCGTGTCCTGGCTGGGCCTGCTCGCCGAGGCGCCGCCGAGCATCGACGCCGTCGGCTACGCGACCCACCCGCGCGGATTCGCCGGGCACATGGCCCGTTCCGCCGAGATCACCCGCTACTACCTGCAGTGTGAACGCGGAACGCGGGCCGACGCCTTGAGCGAGGACCGCATCTGGGACGAACTCGACCTGCGCATGCGCGCGACCGCGTACGGACCCTTGCTGCGCGGCCGGTTCGTCCAGCGCGCCGTCGTCGACCTCGAGTCCGACGTGCTCGAACCGCTGCGTCACGGTTCGCTCTTCCTGGTGGGCGATGCCGCCGCCCTGATCAGCCCGTCCGCCGCGAAGGGCGCGAACCTCGCGGTGCTGGAGGCGGAGATCCTGGCCCAGGCCCTGACCGCGGACCTCGCTCACGGCGACCCCGAGCCCCTGGCCTCCTACTCGGAGCGGTGCCTGGCCCACATCTGGCGTGCCCAGGAGTTCTCGCACTGGATGATCCGCCTCCTGCACGACGCCCCGGGTTCCGAGGGCGCCTCTCTCTTCCAGGAGCGTCTGCGCCACTCCCGGATCGCCTCGCTGCGCACCTCGCGGACCCAACAGGACTGGTTCGCCGAGAACTACGTCGGCATCTGACCGCCCCCCTTCTCCCTCTCAACGCCCCGTTCCGGGTCAGGCCCTGGGCTGCCCGTGCCTGTGCACGGCATGCTCCGGTGTCGGCCCGGGCTTCCTCCTTCACACACGGACAGGGAATGCACTCCGAACATCCCTTCACCATGCCCGCGGCCACGACGACGGCGACCACCACGCCCACGACCACGCCGGCGGGGAACGCCGGCGACGACGCGGGGCGGCTGAGCGCGACGGCCGCGTTCGTCCGGGAGCAGGACACGTCCCTCCTGCTCTCCCGCGTGCTGCCCGGCCTCGACGGTCCCGAACTGCGGGCGTTGACCGACCGGTGCCGCTTCGCGCACGCCGCCGTGCTCGTGTTCCCACCCGACGAGCAGGCGCTGCGGACGGACCTGGCGGCATGTGGGCTGCCCGCCGACGCACAGGCGCAACCCAGTGTCGTCGTGCGCGAACGGCTCGCGGCGCGTCACCGCCGCAAGCCCGCGGATCTTGACGTAAGCATTCTCCGTCCCCTGGTCCGCGGCCCCGCCGAAGAACACCGGGCGGTCGAGGTGTTCGCGCTGACGGTGCCGCCGGGTTCCGGGCTGTCCGGGATCGCCGCCGAGGAACGCCGCCTGGACCACGAGGCGCACCTCGCCTTCGACGTCGACCGGCCCGACCCCCTGGTGCTGCGCGGGCTGTTGGCGAGTTTCGCGCGGCACGGCGCGATCGCCGACGGAGGCGGCTACAACCCGCACGAGGACGGCACGGTGTTCTACTTCACCGCCCCCGCCGACACGAAGACGGCGTATCGGCGCGTCGAGCTGTACGCGAGCGGAGACCACCGTGACGTACTGACCGAGCACCTCGGGCCCCTCGCCCCGGCGGGACAGGCGCGACGGGCCGGCGAACCGCAGCCGGCGGAAGCGCTCCTGTGGCTGCTGACCGGTGCCTGGTCCACCCAGGCCCTGGCGGCCTGCGCACGGCTTCGGCTACCGGAGGCCATGAACCGCCACACCGGGGTGCACAGTTCAGAGCTGGCCCGGGCCGTCGGCGCCGACCCGCAGAGCCTGGCGACCCTGCTGCGGTACCTCGCCATGCTCGGCGTGGTCTCCGAAGGCCCCGACGGATTCCGCCTCACCGGCGTCGGCGCACTCCTGGACGCGGAGGCCCCGGGCTCGATGCGGCCCCTGGCGCTGATGTACGGCGGCCCGTTCTATCAGTCCTTCGCCCATCTGACCCACACCGTACGCAGCGGACAACCCGGCTTCGAGCACCTCTACGGCGAGAACCACTTCGACCACTTCGCCCGCGACCCCGAACTCGCCACCCTGTTCGACCAGTCCATGGTGTCGAGCGCCGCCATGTTCGATGCCCTCCCCGCGCACCCGGTCCTGACCGCCGCCGCCACCGCCCCCGGCCGCCCTCGCACCGTGGTCGACATCGCCGGCGGCACCGGAGAACTCCTCGGCCGCATCCTGACCGCCCACCCCACCCTGCGCGGCATCCTCCTCGAACGCCCTCAGGTCCTCGCCGCGGCGCGCACGCACCTGGCCGCCACCGATGCGGGCGGGCGGTGCGGCTACCGGGCGGGCGACTTCGCGGACGTACCCCCGGACGGCGACGTCTACATCCTCTCCCGCGTCCTGCACGACTGGGACGACGACCGCTGCCGCAGCATCCTGCGACACTGCGCCGACGCCATGCCCCGGCATGCGGACCTCCTCATCGTCGAACGCCTTCTGCCGGCCGACGCCACCCCCTCGCTCGCCACCGCGTGGGACCTCCACATGATGTGCAACACCGGAGGCCGCGAGCGAACGGCCGACCACTACGCCCGGCTGCTCGAAGACCGCGGCCTCGAACTCCTCGGCCACACCCCGCTCGCGCTGGGCGCCCACGCCCTCCACGCCCGCAGACCCTGACGTGCCGGCCCGCCTGGAGGGGACGACCCCTCCAGGCAGGCCGCTCCTATCCCAGACCGACAGGAAGGCGGTCGATGATCCCCGCGAGGTCCGTGCCCGTCGACAGCGTGCCGAAGGCCAGGCCCCGGTCGCCGGCCAGCCTGGAGGCGCAGAAGGCGTCCGCCACCGGAGCGGGGGCGTGTCGTACGAGCAGGGAGCCCTGCAGGACGAGGGCCAGGCGTTCCACCAGGCGCCGCGCGCGGAGTTCGGCGTCCTCCGGTCGTGCCAGCTCGCCCAGCACCTCCCGCCATGCGGCGTCGAGCCGGGCGTCGGCGCCCGCCGCCGACTCCACCTCGGCGCGGAAGGCCTCCAGTGACTCCGGCTCTCGGAGCAGCGCGCGCAGCACGTCGAGGGCGTTGACGTTCCCCGAACCCTCCCAGATGCCGTTGAGGGGCGCCTCCCGGTACAGCCGGGGCATGCCCGAGGCCTCGTCGTAGCCGTTGCCGCCCAGGCACTCCAGGGCCTCGGCCACGGCCGCCGGCTGGCGCTTGCAGACCCAGTACTTGCCGACCGCCGTGGCCAGGCGGAGGAACGCCCGCTCGCCGGCGTCGCCGCGCTGGGCGCGATCGGTCGCGCCCGCGACCCGCAGGGCGAGGGTGGTGGCGGCCTCCGACTCCAGGGCCAGGTCCGCCAGGACGTTGCGCATGAGCGGCTGGTCGATGAGCTTGGCGCCGAACACCGAGCGGTGGCGGGCATGGTGGGCGGCCTGCGCGAGGGCGGCGCGCGTGCCGGAGGCGGAGCCGAGGATGCAGTCCAGGCGGGTCATGGTGACCATGTCGATGATGGTCCGCACGCCCTTGCCCTCGGCGCCGACCAGCCAGGCCACCGTGTCGTCGAACTCGGGCTCGCTGCTGGCGTTGGAGCGGTTGCCGAGCTTGTCCTTCAGACGCTGGATGCGGAAGGTGTTGCGACTGCCGTCGGGCAGCACGCGCGGGACGAGGAAGCAGGACAGGCCGCCTGGCGCCTGCGCGAGGACGAGGAACAGGTCGTTCATCGGGGCGCTGGTGAACCACTTGTGCCCGCGCAGCCGCCAGCTCCCGTCGGCCGTCCGCACGGCCGTCGTGGTGTTGGCCCGTACGTCGGTTCCTCCCTGCTTCTCCGTCATGCCCATCCCGGCAAGCAGACCGCGCTTGGCACCCGGCGCCTTCAGCGCCGGGTCGTACCCGCGGCTGGTCAGCAGCGGCTCGTACTCCTTCGCCAGCTCGGGGGAGTGGCGCAGCGCCGGCACCGCGGCGTACGTCATCGACACCGGACAGCCGTGTCCCGCCTCGGCGGAGCTCCACACCATGAAGCCCGCCGCGCGCGCCACATGGACGCCGGGCCGTTCGTCGGCCCAGGGCGCGCCGGCCAGACCCTCGCCGATCGCGACGTCCATCAGGGAGTGGTACGAGGGGTGGAAGTCCACCTCGTCCACGCGGTTGCCGTAGCGGTCGTGGGTGCGCAGCACGGGCTCGTAGCGGTTGGCCTCCTCGGCCCAGCGCTGGACCTCCTCGCTTCCGGTGCGACGGCCGATCCGGTGCAGATCGTCGAGGTACCACTCGGCGCCCTCACGACGTACGCCCTCCAGCAGGACCGGGTCCTCGGCGACGTCGTGGCCGACCAGCGGAGGGGCCTGGTTGGTCACGTCGTGGGTGCGGGCGGTGGGGTTGCTGACCGGCCGGGTGTCGGCGGTGCTGGTCATGGTCGTGTCCTTCGGGGTCGTCGGGAGGAGTGGCGGAGCCGTCGGGAAGGGTGGTGCGGTCGTGACCCGTGCGAGTCGGGTGGAGCCGGTCAGCCGGCCGGGGCCTGCCCGGCGCCCAGGCAGCGCAGGGACATCGCGGTCAGCTCGGCGATGAGCTGTTCGGAGGGTTCCCCGTCGGACGCCCCGAGCGGGTCCACCAGCACCTCGCCGATGGCGCCGGTCAGGGCGGCGGCGGTGACCTCCGGGTTCTGGGGCGGCAGCACGCCCGAGGCCACCCCCTCGCTCACGACCTCGGCGAACAGCGTCCGGTACCGGCGCCGGAACTCCAGGCGCTCGGCACCGACGGCGGGCTCGGCGGGCGCCGCGAGCAAGGCGTAGGCCAGGCCCCGGCGTTCGAGGGACCGCCGGGCGAACACCTCGACGCCTCGAGCGAGTCGCTCGACGGGATCACCCGGGCTGCGCAGCACCTCGCCCAGCACCTCGACCTCACGGCCGGAGGCGCGCCGGAAGACCTCGACGGCCAGCGCCGCCTTGGACGGGAAGTGCTGATACACCGAGCCGGCCGCGATCCCGGCCGCGGCTGCGACGGCGTTCACCGAGGCCTGCGCCCAGCCCACATCGGCCACGACGTCGGTGGCCTGCTGGACCAGATGCTCCCGCGCGCTGCTGAGCCGAGCCAGCTCGGCCGGGGTTTTGCGGTATGCCATGGAAGCAGTGAATCATCGTTCAGACCTTCATGCCAGACGCGAGCACGCCCTGGCGAGAACGATCAGGAGCGCGGGATGCACCTCAGCGCCATGCTGGACGGCGCCGTCCGCAAGGGCGCCGCGGGGCCGGTCCCGTCGTCAGGCCTTGCCGTCGGGTGGCCGTGGTGGGTGGGCGGCCCGTTCGGCCGCGGACGGGGGAGTGGGGAAGGGATCCCCGCGGCCCGCGCGGCCGGAGTGGATGATCATCGTCGGCGCCCGTAGGGTCAGGGCATGGTCGACGAGCAGGTGGGGCGGGGCGGCGGGCGAGGTCCTGGGCGGCCCCGGGAGGAGCGGGTCACCCGCGCGGTGCTGGACGCCGTGGTCGCGCTGGTGGCCGAGCAGGGCATGGGCGCGGTCACGATGGACGCGGTGGCCGCCCGGGCCGGGGTCAGCAAGCCGTCGATGTACCGGCGATGGCCGACCAAGCAGGACCTCGTCATCGCCGCCGCCGAGTCGCGGGTCGGTCCGTTGTCCGTCCCGGACATGGGCGACTTCCGTGCCGAGCTGCGAGCCGTGCTCACGGCGCGTCTGGAGGCGTACCGCACGCCCGGGGTCGACCGGCTGCTGGCCGGTGTGATCGCCACCGCGGCCGATGCGGACGCCGAGCGTGGCGCGTACGGGGAGTACACCGCGCGGGTCGCGGCGGAGACCCGGAACATCCTCGAGCGGGGGATCGTACGCGGCGACGTCCGGCCCGACATCGACGTGGACGCGGCGGTGACGATGGTCGCCGCCTCGCTGGTGTTCCGGATGATCGCCGAACAGCGCATGCCCGACGAGCGGTTGGTGGACGCGGTGGTCGACCTCATCGGCCGCGCCGTCGGCGCCACGCCCTGACGGTTTCCTCGGCATTTCACCCGACGGGTTCCTCGGATGGGGAATTCGTTACCGGTAGTTTTGAAATTGACGGCCGCAACCCCTTGCCGACGGCGTCGCCACATATCAATACTGCCGGTATCGAATCTTCGAGCCGTTCGGAGGGACCATGGACGCCACCGTCGCCGCCCCCAAGCCCGTACTCGACAAGCCCCTGATGTACTACGGGACACGTGTGCTCGACCGCATGTCGCCCGGCACCCCGGAGACCCGGTACGAGATCCTCGACATCGCCCCGCTCACTCCGCACTTCGGCGCCGTGCTCGGCGGCGTCGACCTCGCCCAGGGGATCGGCGAGGCTCTCGCCGAGGAGCTGCGGCAGGCGCTGCTGGAGTGGAAGGTGATCTTCTTCCGCGATCAGACCGGCTTCACCGCCGAGCACCAGCTCGCGCTGGCCGGCGTCTGGGGCCCGCCGGAGCCCAACCCGTTCTTCCCCGGGACCGAGCACGCCGGGGTCTCCCGGCTCGCCAAGGACGCCAAGTCCAAGGGGAACAAGAACATCTGGCACAGCGACCACTCCTTCATGGTCAACCCCGCCCTCGGCTCGGTGCTGCGCGCCATCGAGGTCCCGGCCGCCGGTGGGGACACGATGTGGGCGGACATGGGCGCCGCGTACGACAACCTCTCGGAAGAGCTCAAGGAGCGGATCGAGGACCTCACCGCGGTCCACGACTGGGAGCCCAGCTGGGGCGCTCTGATGAACGACGAGCAGAAGGCGGCCTTCCGCGAGAACTGGCCGCAGGTCGAGCACCCGGTCGTCGTGCGCCACCCGCGCAGCGGCCGCCGGACGCTCTACGTCAACGAGCCCTTCACCACCCGCATCGTCGGCCTCTCGGACGCCGAGAGCCGTGAACTGGTGGACGAGCTGGTGCTGCAGGCCCGCATCCCCGAGTACCAGGTTCGCTTCCGCTGGGAGCCCGACTCGATCGCCATCTGGGACAACATCGCCACCCAGCACTACGCGATCAACGACTACTACCCGCGGCGCCGGGTGATGGAGCGCATCGCGATCGAGGGCGTCCCCCTCTCCTGATCCCGGGCATCTCCGGTCCGGGGCCGGCCTCCGGCCCCGGAACCTCGAACCCCGCCGTCCTTCTCCTGCTCTGTCGCCCTCCCCGCCCGGCAACGACGCCGGCCGCACCCCTCCGGAGGATCCGTGACCGCCGCTGACACCACGTCGAGGCAGCTCGGCGATCCGACGTCGGCAGACCGCGGTACCAGGTCCCGTGCCTGGACCGTCACCGGTCTGCTCGTCGTGTTCATGATGATCAATTTCGCGGACAAGTCCGTGCTGGGACTGGCGGCCGACGAGATACGCGCCGATCTGGGCCTCAGCGCCACCCAGTTCGGCCTCGCCAACAGCGCGTTCTTCCTGCTCTTCTCGGTCGCCGCCGGCGTGGTCGGCATGTACGCCGACAAGGTGCGGCCCACCACGGTGATCCTGGTCATGGCGCTGCTCTGGTCGGTGGCCCAGGTGCCGCCCGCCATCGGCGGCGGGCTCGCCGTGCTGATCGGCTCCCGGATCGTGCTCGGCGCCGCCGAGGGCCCCGCGTTCCCGGTCGCCCAGCACGCCACGTTCAGCTGGTTCCCCGACCACCGGCGCAACCTGCCCGGAGCCCTGGTCACCCTCGGCGTCACCCTCGGAGTGATCACCGCCGCCCCCGGACTCACCTGGATCATCGACAACCACCACTGGCGCACGGCCCTGTGGGTGCTCGCCGCCATCGGACTGGGCTGGGCGGTGGCCTGGCACTTCCTCGGCGGGACCGGACCGCACCGGACCGCTGACGCACCGGCCCGCGGAGCCGCCGCCCCGGTCGGCGCCGACACCCCCGAAGCCGCCGACGAGCCGGTCCCCTACCGGCGTATCTTCTCCACCCCCACCTGGCTCGCCGTCACCGCCGCGTACTTCACGTGCTATTGGGCCGTGGCGCTGATGCTGGTCTGGCTGCCCTCCTACCTGCACAACGGACTCGGCTACTCCTCCGCCGAAGCCGGCCGCCTCGTGGTGCTCCCGTGGGTGATGGGCGCGGTCGTCCTGCTGACGCAGGCAGGTGTCACCGGATGGCTGATGCGGCGCGGCGTCAGCACCAAGTGGGCGCGCGGCGGCGTCGGCGGTGCGACGCTCGCTCTCGGCGCGCTCGCATGCCTCGGCGTACCCCTGGTGGACGGCACCGGCGCCAAGACCGCGCTGCTGGCCATCGGATTCGGCCTCGCCGGCTCCTACGCAGCCGTCGCGGCCACCACCGTCTCCGAACTCGCTCCGCCCGCCCGCGCCAGTGGGGCCCTCGGCGTGATGAACGCCGTGGTCACCACGGCGGGGCTGGCCGCTCCCGCCATCATCGGATTCATGGTCGACAAGCAAGGGCCGGACGGCTATCAGAACGCCGTGATCATCACCGGCGCGATGCTGCTCGTCGGCGGGCTGCTCTCCGCCACCCTCGTCAACCCGTCCCGCGACCGGGCCCGGCTGCGCGCCTGATCCCCTGGGGCGAAGGCGCGGGAAGCGCAGCCGCGCACCGGACAGCGCCGCGACGAGCCGCGTCCCGCCCACACCCTCCGGCCATCCCCACCCTCGACCAGGAGTTGACAGCCCATGACCTCCGTCTCCGCCCTCGACACCGCGCAGTTGGACCGCGCCGTGGCCGAACTGTGCGCAAGCGCCGAGACCTGGACGGCCTCGCCGATCGCCGAGCGGATACCGCTCCTGGAGCGCATGTTGCCGCGGATCGCCGCGCGCGCCGCGGGAATGGTCGCGGACGCCGCCGCGGCCAAGGGCTTCGCCCCCGACTCCCCGTGGGCCGCCGAGGACTGGATCGGCGCCCCCTGGGCCCTCGCCCAGGGGGTGAGCGCCCACCTGCACGTGCTGCGCCGGATCGCCGCCGGCAAGCCCCCCGTCGACCCGGGCGCCGTGCACGAGCGCAACGGGCGGGCCGTCGTGGACGTCTTCCCCGCCACCGGCTGGGACACGCTGCTGCAGAACGGGACCACCGCCCAGGTGTGGACCCTCCCCGGCACCACGGCGCGCCAGGTCCTCGACCGGGCCGCCGGGGAGTACCGGGGACGCGCCGGCCGACCCGCCGTCGCGCTGGTGCTGGGCGCCGGCAATGTCGCGGCCATCACCCCGCTCGACATCCTGCACAAGCTCTACGCCGAAGGCCAGACCGTCATCGCCAAGATGAATCCGGTCAACGACTACCTCCGCCCGCACTTCGCGTACGTATTCGACGAGTTCGTCGACCGGGGCTGGGTGCGCTTCGCCGACGGAGGCGCCGATGTCGGCGGCTACCTCGCCGCCCACGACCACGTCGACACCATCCATGTCACCGGCAGCGAGCGCACCCACGACGCGATCGTGTGGGGTACGGACGAGCAGGCCGCCGAGCGCCGCCGCACCGACAGGCCGCTGAACGCCAAGCCCTTCAGCAGCGAACTCGGCGGTGTCACACCGTGCATCGTGGCGCCGGGCGACTGGAGCGCCGCCGACTTCCGGTACCAGGCCGAGCACATCGTCACCAGCAAGATGAACAACTCGGGGCACAACTGCGTCGCCAGCCAGATCCTGATCCTGCCCCGTGACTGGGAGGGCAGCGACCGGCTGCTGGGCGAGATCCGCCGCGTGCTGCGCGAACTGCCGCCGCGCACCGACTACTACCCGGGCGCGGGCGACAGGCTGGACGCGGTCCTGGCCGCCCATCCGCAGGCAGAGGTGCTCGGTGACGGGAAGTGCCGGGTCCTCGTCCCCGATCTCACCGTCGAGGACGACGTCATGCTCACCGACGAGGTCTTCGGCAGCGCGCTCGGCGTCGTCCGGCTTCCGGGAGCCGACGCGGACGTGTTCCTCCGCGAGGCCGTGGACTTCGCCAACGACAGGCTGCCCGGCACCCTGGGCGCGACGCTCATCGTCCACCCCGGGACCGAGCGCGCCCACCGCGCCGCCGTCGACTCCGCCGTCGCGGGGCTGCGCTACGGCACCGTCGGCGTCAACGCCTGGTGCGCGATCGGCTTCCTGCTGGGGTACACCCCTTGGGGCGCGTACCCCGGCCACACCCGGCAGGACATCGGCAGCGGCGTCGGCTTCGTGCACAACGCGCATCTGCTGGAGGACATCGAGAAGACGGTGCTCCGCTCGCCGTTCGCGCCCGCCCCTCGCGGTCTGTTCACCGGCTCGCCCTCACTGGCGCCGCGTCCGCCGCACTTCGTGACCAACCGCACCGCCCTGACGACCCTCGAGCGGCTGACCCGCTTCACGGCGGCACCCTCCGTCGCCAAGCTCCCGGGCCTCTTCGCCTCCGCCCTGCGCGGCTGACCCCGCCGCTCCGGCACTGTCCCGCCCCTGCTCCCCGAAAGCCGCCCCATGAACCTCGCCGAGATCCTGTCCCGCACCGCCACCGAACACGGCACCCGCACCGCCGTCGAGCTGGGCGGCGACGCCCTGACCTACGCCGAACTCGACGCGGCCGCCGGCCGGGTCGCCGCGCTGCTCGCCGGCCGGGGCGTCGCCCCAGGCGACCGCGTGTGCGTGATGCTGCCCAACGGCCTCGACTTCCCCGTCCTCTACTACGGCATCCTGCGTGCCGGCGCCGTCGCCGTCCCCATGAACCCGCTGCTGAAGCCGCGGGAGATCGCCCACTACGTGCGCGACTCCGGCGCGGTGCTGCTGTTCGCCCACGAGATGTGTGCCGCCGACGCGGCGCGGGGCGCCGAGGGCACCGCGGCGACCGTACTCCCGCTCGCCGCGGGCACCCTCACCGACCTGCTCGCCGAGCACCGGGAGCCGGCCGCCACGCGGCCCCGCGCGGACGACGACACCGCCGTACTGCTCTACACCTCCGGCACCACGGGCTCCCCGAAGGGCGCCGAACTCACGCACGCCAACCTGATGCGCAATACCGAGATCTGCTCGGCCTCGCTGCTCCGCCTCACCCACGAGGACGTGCTCCTGGGCTGCCTGCCGCTGTTCCACACCTTCGGCCAGACCTGCGCGATGAACGCCGCCTTCGCGGCCGGCGCCCGGCTCACCCTGATGGCCCGCTTCGATCCGGCCCAGGCGCTCGGGACCGTCCAGGACCGGGGCGTCACCGTCTTCGCCGGGGTGCCCACCATGTACGCCGCGCTGCTCGCCGCCCGCACCGCGCACCCCCAGGCGCACGACGTGGCCACCCTGCGCCTGTGCGTCTCCGGCGGCGCCTCCCTGCCCGTCGAGGTGCTGCACGGCTTCGAGAAGGCCTTCGACGCGCCGGTACTGGAGGGCTTCGGGATGTCCGAGACCTCTCCCGCCGCCTGCTTCAACCACCTCGACCGCCCGCGCAAGGCCGGCTCCGTGGGCACCCCGATCGACGGCGTCGAGCTGCGACTCGTCGACGTGCACGACGGTGTCGGCGAGCTGTGCGTGCGCGGTCACAACGTCATGAAGGGCTACTTCGGCCGCCCGGAGGCCACCGCCGAGGCCATCCGGGACGGCTGGCTGCACACCGGCGACCTCGCCCGCGTCGACGAGGACGGCTACTACTACATCGTCGACCGCAAGAAGGACCTCATCATCCGCGGCGGCTTCAACGTCTACCCGCGCGAGGTGGAGGAGGTGCTGTACGAACACCCCGCCGTCGCCGAGGCGGCGGTCGTCGGCCTGCCCCATCCGACCCTCGGCGAGGAGGTCGCGGCCGCCGTCGCGCCGCGCCCTGGGGCGGACGTGACGACCGACGAACTGCGGGAGTTCGTACGGGAGAGGGTGGCGCCGTACAAGTACCCGCGAGAGATCAAGCTGGTGGAGGCGCTGCCGAAGGGCGCCACCGGCAAGATCCTCAAGCGGGAGATCGCCTTCGGCGACGTGTGACCCATGACGGGTGCACCGTTCGGACGCGGAGCACCACGACATCGTCCGGCGGACGAGACCCCCGGCCCGGGGGGGGGGGGGGGCGCGCGGCGGGGCGCGGCGGGGCGGGGCGGGGCGCGGGAGATAGGTGGGTG
>NZ_JBHWBS010000038.1:0-12237 GCF_042735655.1 Streptomyces sp. NPDC059567
GAACCCGGAGGGCGGCGGGCCGTACCCCGGCGGGGGCCCGGCCGGCCGCTCCTTCGCGTCCGCGACGGTCGAACCGGGCCGGGCCTGGTCGGCCGTCGCGCCGTGTCCCTGACGGGCCCGGCCGGCCGCTACTTCGCGTCCGCGTACCGCTCCACCGTCGCCGTCGTGAACGGGAAGCGCACCGGCGTCCGGCCGAACGCGATCCACCCGGCTTCGTCCCCCGCCGCGCGGATCGCCTCCGTCACCGCCTCGGCCTCCTCCGCCGGACAGTGCACGATCACCTCGTCGTGCTGGAAGAAGACCAGCTCGGCCCGCATCCCCACGATGGCGCGCCGCAGCGCGGCCAGCATCAGCAGCGCCCAGTCCGCGGCACTGCCCTGCACCACGAAGTTACGGGTGAACCGTCCGCGCGCCCGCGCGTTGCCGGAGGCGTACCCGGGTGTGAACCCTTCCTCCGCCACGACGGCCTCGCCGCCCTCCTGCGGGATCCCCGCCTCCTCGTCCTCGCCCGCCCCGACCGCGCGCGGACTGGTCCGGCCGAGCCAGGTCCGTACGAGCCGGCCCTCCTCGCCGGCCTTCGCCGCGTCGTCCACATAGGCCACCGCCCGCGGGAAGCGGCGGCGCAGCGCGGCCAGGTTCTTCAGGCCGTCCCCGCTGGTCTGGCCGTAGATCGCGCCGAGCAGCGCCAGCTTGGCGTGGTCGCGGTCGCCGGAGAACGCGCGGTCCGACAGCCGGGTGTACAGGTCGTCCGGGTGCCCGGCGACCTCCATCAGGCCCGGGTCGCGGGAGATCGCGGCCAGCACCCGGGGCTCCATCTGGTCGGCGTCGGCGACGACCAGCCGCCAGCCCTCGTCGGCGACGACGGCCCGCCGGATGACCTTGGGGATCTGCAGGGCGCCCCCGCCGTTGGTGGTCCAGCGGCCGCTGACCGTGCCCCCGGGCAGGTACTCGGGGCGGAAGCGGCCGTCGCGCACCCAGTCCTGGAGCCACGACCAGCCGTGGGCCGTCCAGATCCGGTACAGCTTCTTGTAGGCGACGAGCGGCGCCACCGCCGGGTGGTCGAGCTCCTCCAACTCCCAGCGGCGCGTGGACCGCAGCCGGATACCGGCCTGGGCGAAGGCCTTGACGACGTCGGCGGGCAGGTCGGGGCGGACGCGTCGGCCGAAGGCCGCCGAGACCTCGTCGGCGAGCTCGGCGAGCCGGCGCGGCTCGCCGCCTCCCGCGTACCGCTCGCCCAGCATTTCGTGCAGCAACTCCCGGTGCACATCGGCCCGCCACGGGAGCCCGGACCGGTGCATCTCCGCGGCGACGAGCATCCCCGCGGACTCGGCGGCCGTGAGCAGCCGCATCCGCCCCGGGTGCTCGGTCAGGTCGTGGCGGCGCTGCTGCTCGGCGTAGACGGTGAGGAGGTCCTCGAAGGGAACGGACGCGGCGCTGGGTCTCGCCTCGAAGAGGGAGTCCTGCGAGCCGGGCTCGGCGGCCCGCTGCGGCGGATCGGGCGGCACGGGGGCGTTCCGCAGCCGCGCGAGGGCGGCCGCCGCGGACCGGGGCTCCCCGAGGCGTCCCTCGTTTCCGAGGAGGAGCTGCTCGGCCACCTCGATGTCGTAGCACCGCTCGACGCGGACGCCGGCGGCGAGGAGCCGTGGATACACCTCGGTCGTCGACCGCCACACCCAGCGGGCGACGCCGGGCCGGGAGCGGACGGCCCCGACGAGGTCCGGCTCGCGGACGACGGGCCCGGTGGGCAGCCCGTCGGGACCGAGCGGGACGAGCAGCGCTCCGTCCCCCTCCGCCTCACCGGCCAGCGCCCACCTCTCGCTCATGGGTGCGAGTCTGACACCCGCCACTGACAGAGGCGGGCCACGCCACCGCCGACCACGCCGGGACCTCCCGCTCCCGCCGTGTCCGGCGCCTGCCGTGTCCCGCCCGCAGCCCTCGCCCGACCGCCGGGGGTTGCGCGGTGCTCGGCCCGGCAGCCGTGGCCCCGCCTCCGGCGCCCGGCGGCCTTCGCCCCGCTCCCGCCCGTCGTCGTCCCGACCGTCGTCCGTCACGCAGCCTTGTGGAACAGTGCCGCGGCCTCCCCGCGCGAGCCCACCCCCAGCTTCGTCAGGATCTTGGCGACGTGGAACTTCACCGTCGACTCACTGATGTGGAGCTCCTGGGCGATCTGCCGGTTGCGGTGGCCGAGCGCGAGGTGGGTGAGGACCTCCAGTTCGCGGTCGCCGAGGTCGGTGAGCGGGTCCACGGACGTGACCGGCGCGTCGGGGGTGGCCAGCGGGAGGGTCGCCGTGATCGTGGTGCCCCAGCCCGGGACGGCGTCCATCTCCAGCCGGCCGCCCAGCACCTCCAGCCGGTCGGTGACGCTGCCCGCGCCCAGAGGGCAGGCGTCCAGGGCGCCCGCGCCGTCGTCCCGCAGCGTGGCCCGCAGCTCGTGCTCCGTGATCTGCCAGCCGACGCGGACCCGGCTCACCGAGTCCTGCTCCAGGACCACGAGCAGCAGCGCCCGGACGACGGCCCGCGCCCCGTGCGCCACGTCCGCCGCCAGCGAGCGCGTGCTGTCCGGCGGGCCGAGTTCGAGCCGTACGGGGCTGTGCCGCAGCATCGTCTTCAGCCCGTCCGCGAGCCGGTCGAAGGCCTCGTGGGCCGGCTCCTCGGCGACCGAGCGGTCCCGGGTGGACTCCGAGCGCATCTCGATCAGCGCGTTGACGGCGAGGTCGGTGGCGGTCACCCGGGCCGCCCCGTCGTCCAGGGCGCGGCTGCGGAGCACCCCGAGGATCCCGGAGAGCGCCGCCGCGTGGGCCGTCGTCAGCTCGGCGATCACCCGCGCCCGGGTGTCGGCCGCCGCCCGCGAACGGGCCAGGGCGCCCGGCAGCGCCTCCACCGCGAACCGGTCGAAGTGGCTGGTCACCAGGTCCCAGAGCGCCTGCGCGGCGGCCAGGGTCCCGTCCGGCACGGGCCCGGCGCCGTCCTCCCGTACGAGCACGAGGACGGAACGGCGGGCGGTCGCGTCGCTGGTGACGGCCACGACCTCGTGCTCCGCACCGCCGACCGTCGCCCTGCCCTGCCAGGGGCTGCCGGGCGTGCCGGAGGCCAGTAGCGGGGTGAGTTCGGCGGCGGTGAGAAGACCGGACTCGTCGACCGCCTTGAAGGGCGAGTGCGCGCAGTGCGTGGAGAGTTCGGCGGCCGCCCGGTGCGGGATCAGCGGCGCGAGGACGGCCGAGAGCCGGGGCAGGATCTCGCCGAGCGGCTGCCGGATGATCTCGTACGCGGTGGTCAGCGTGGTCGCGTCCATGGAGATCAGCGTAGTGAGCGCGCCCCTCTCCGTGGCCGGCCTTTCGGCCAGGTGGGACTGGCCGTTGGGAGGGCGGGGATGTGGGGGTCGTCGATCGAAGCTGGAGGCCGACCTGAGGAGGATGCGATGGAAGCGATCGTGTACGAGGAGTTCGGCGGCCCCGAGGTGCTGCGCCACGAGACGGCGGCGGCCATCCCCGAGCCGGGCCGTGGCGAGGTCCGGGTGAAGGTGGCCGCGGTGGGCGTCAACCCCGTGGACCACAAGCGCCGTTACGGCTGGGTGGAGGCGTTCTACCCGACGACGTTCCCCGCCGTGCCCGGCCTGGAGTTCGCCGGAACGGTGGACGCGCTGGGCCCGGACGTCACGGGTGTCGCGGTCGGCGACGAGGTGTTCGGCTGGACGACGACCGGCGCCTACGCCGAGTACGCCCTGGCCGAGGTCTTCGCCCCCAAGCCGGCCGGCCTGACCTGGGAGCAGGCCGCGAGCCTCCCGGTGGCCGGCGAGACCGCTCAGCGGGTCCTGGACCTGCTCGGGGTGCGGCGGGGCGAGACCCTGCTCCTGCACGGCGCGGCGGGCGTGGTCGGCTCGGTGGCCGTCCAGCTCGCGGTGGCGGCCGGTGTGACCGTCGTCGGTACCGCCTCGGAGTCCAACCGCACGTACCTGCGCTCGCTGGGCGCGATCCCGGTGACGTACGGTGACGGCCTCGCCGACCGGGTCCGCGCGGCCGCGCCCCAGGGCGTCGACGCGGTCTTCGACGCGGCGGGCCACGACACGCTGCCGGTCTCCATCGAGCTGACGGGCGGCGCGAAGGAGCGCATCGTCACGATCGCGGCGGTGGACGCGGAGGAGCACGGCATCGTCTTCAGCGGTGCCACGGTCGCCCCGGAGACGGCCCGCGCTTGGCTGACCACCCACGCCCGTCTGGCGGTTGAGGGCGCCCTGACGGTGCGCGTGGCGGAAGCCCTGCCCCTGAAGGAAGCGGCCAGGGCACAGGAACTCAGCGAATCGGGCCACACGCGCGGCAAGTTGATCCTGCTGCCCTAGGGGGCGTCCGGCCGAGCCCAGCCTGGGCGACGTCTTCCCGGTCGACCGCAACAAGGACGGCGTGTGACAGGGCGGGGCGGTGACCCGGCTCCGACCCTGGTCACCGCCCCGTCCACCCACCTTCGCCGGTCAGCGCGTGCCGCGCCACGCGGGGAGAGCCGAGGCGGTCACGGCGACCGCCGCGCACACCCCCGCCGCCGCGCCGACCGCCGTCCACGGCACCGAAAGGGAGACCGGCGCCGACAGAGCCGCGAGGCCCGCACCCAGGGCGCCCAGGTTGACCGCCGTCACCGCCAGGCCGAGGGCCGCCCCGATCGCCACCGCCAGGGCCGCCTCGCCCGTCACGACCCGGATGATCTGCGCCCGTGTGGCTCCGGCCGGCCGGAGCG
This sequence comes from Streptomyces sp. NPDC059567, assembly GCF_042735655.1. Taxonomy (NCBI): domain Bacteria; kingdom Bacillati; phylum Actinomycetota; class Actinomycetes; order Kitasatosporales; family Streptomycetaceae; genus Streptomyces; species Streptomyces sp. NPDC059567. The sequence continues at coordinate 4,726 of NZ_JBHWBS010000038.1, forward strand.
CGGCCAGCTCCGCGCCCCGTACCGAAGTCGCCATCAGGAGGGTGTTGGCGAGGGCGATCACGGTGTAGACGAGCGCGATACCGAGGACCAGGAGCAGCCCGAGCCGCGTCTGCGGGCTGGTCGTGGGGTGCGTGGCGGCGGCCCACTCCTCCACCGTCCGCACCGTCCCGTCCGCCGCCGCGAGCGCCTCGGGACCCACACCGGACGCCTCGATCCGGTCCGCGGCCGCGCCGGGAGCGTTCGCCCGTGTCACATACGGACCGTTGTCGCCGGTCCCGAGTGCCAGGACCGCCACCACCCGCAGCCTCACCGGACCGCTGCCGTCCGCGAGCCACACCTCGACGGACTCGCCGACCGTCCGCCGTTCCCACTCCTCGTTGACGACGATCGACCGGTCGTCGAGGTCCCGCACGTCCCCGGCCTTCACGGGCAGCCGCGCCAGGTCCGCGAAGGCCGCCGGGTCCGAGACCGCCCGTGCCCCGTACTTCACCAGTGCCGCGTCCCCGTCCCGTACGAAGACGGACGTCGTCGCGGTCGCCGAGGCACCGGGGACCGTCCGCAGGTCCTCTCCGGTGACCACGTACCGAGCGGCTGTCTGCTCCCGTGCCTCCGCCGCCTTCGTGCTCGTCACCGTCGCCGCCGAGCCCAGGAGCGAGCCGGCCAGCGCCACCGTGACGAGGACCGGCGCGGCCACGGCGGCGGTACGGCGTACGGCGGCCGCGCTGTTCTCCCGTACGAGCATCCCCGTCGCCCCCGGCAGCCGCAGGGCGCGCGCCACCGGACGGACCAGCAGCGGGGCGAGCAGGGCGACGCCCGTGATCAGGAGCATCGGCAGGGTCGTGTACGTCTTGCGCTTGAGCAGCGACGACGGGTCGGTGGCCCCGGTCCACACCAGCAGCCCGGCGCCCGTCAGGAGCAGCCCCGTGCCGAGCAGCGCCCGGCCGAGCGGCAGCACGTCGGTGTCGACGTCCGCCTCGCGCAGCGCGGCCGCCGGGCCGACCTTCCCGGCCCGGCGGGAGGCGGCGACCGCCCCGGCGAGGGCGACGGTCACCCCCGTCCAGAAGGCGGCGTGCAGCGGCCAGGTGGCGCTGCCGATCGCGAACCAGTCGGGGGCCAGACCGCCGTCGACGAGCACCCGGGCCAGCCAGGGCGCCCCCCACGCGCCGAGCGCGCAGCCGGCGGCCGAGGCGACGACGCCGACGCCGGCGGCCTCGGCGAGCAGCATCCGCCGGACCTGGCCGGGGGTGGCCCCGGCGGTGCGCAGGAGGCCGAACTCCCGTCGCCGCAGGGCGACCGCGAAGGCGAAGGTGGAGGCGACGACGAAGACGGAGACGAAGGTGGTGACGCCGCCGGCCGTGCCGAGGAGGGAGTTGAGGGCGACCAGTGCCTCGGCGTCCCGCTCGGGTTCCGGGTCGGCGAGCCGCCGCTCGTTCCCGGTGAGGACCTGGGCCCGGTCGCCGACGAGAGTGCGGACCTCGGCGGCGGGGCCGTGGACGCCGACGGCGTCGGGACCGCCTGCGGTGGTGACGGTCCAGCGGGCCTTCAGCTCGGCAAGCAGTTCGATATCCACAGGCTGTGGACGGTCGAGCCCGCGCGAGACGGAGGCCGTGTCGGGCCCCCGCCGGACGTCGACGATGACCGCGTCCTTCCCCTTCACCACCACGGGCGCGGACGCGAACCTCCGCGGTTCCCGCTCCGGGGCGTCGAAGGTCGAGGCGAGGCCGAGGCCCATCGTGGTGAGGAGCCCGACGCCGAGGGCGAGGGCGACGAAGCTGCCGAGGAAGGCGGCCCAGCGGGCGCGAAGACCGGAGAGGACGACGGTCAGCACGGGACGGCCTCCGTCCCGGAAGCGGTCTCCAGCCCCGCCATGCGGGACGCGACCCGCTCGACCGTGGGCCCGTACAGCTCCCCCTCGACCCGGCCGTCGACCAGGAACACCACCCGGTCCGCCCGCGCCGCCGCCACCGGGTCGTGCGTCACCATGACGATCGTCTGGCCGTCCCGGTCCACCAGCTCCCGCAGCATCGTCAGCACCTCGCGGCTGGTGGTGGAGTCCAGCGCGCCGGTCGGCTCGTCCCCGAAGAGCACCGCCGGCCGGGTGATCAGCGCCCGGGCGATCGCGACCCGTTGCTGCTGCCCGCCGGACAGCTCCCCGGGGCGGTGCGACTCCCGCCCGCCGAGTCCGACCCGCTCCAGCGCCGCGCGCACCTCGCCCCGGGACACCCGGCGCCCCGCGAGGCGCAGCGGCAGCGCCACGTTCTGCGCGGCGGTGAGCGAGGGCAGCAGGTTGAACGACTGGAAGACGAATCCGATCCGGTCCCGCCGCAGCAGCGTGAGCCTCCGCTCGCTCAGCCCGTCGAGCGCGACCCCGCCCACCTCGACGCTCCCGCTCGTGGGCCGGTCCAGACCGGCCGCGCACTGGAGCAGCGTGGACTTGCCGGAGCCCGAGGGGCCCATGACGGCGGTGAAGGTCCCGGTGCGGAAGTCGAGGTCGACGCCGTCCAGGGCGCGGACGTCGCGGTGGTGGCGGTGGACGTCGGTGAGCCGAACGGCGGTGCCGGAGTTCGTCGTTGGTGACATGGCTCCAGCGAACCGTTTCCCCGTCCGGGGATCACGACCGCTGGAGGGCGTCTCCGAGGTATGCCTGGCCCTACCCCCGCCGTACGCCCTCCCCCTTGCGTACAGCCGCCACGAACACGTCGAGCGCGTCCAGCGGCTCGCGTCCCAGCAGCTCGCGCAGGCTGCTCTTCACCCCCGTGCCGTCCATGAAGCCGTGCGCGATGGCCGAGTACGTGCCCGTCAGCATCGGCACCTGGAACGACTCGGCTCCCGAGGCGGCGAGGGCGGCCCGCGCCTCGGCGAGCGTGCCGGGGGCGTACTCGGCGCCCAGCGCCCGCGCCAGGTCGGCCCCGCCCAGCGGCCGCTCGCCGACGAGCTCGTACGTGCGGCCGGCATGCGCGGCCGGGGCGGTGGCGACGGTGACCGCGATCTCGGCGAGGTCCTCGCGGGCCACGGCGGCGAGCCGGCCCTCGCCGAGGGGGCCGGTGATGCGGTTGCCGGCGTCCGGGGTGGCGATCCAGGTGAGGAACTCGGCGTAGAGCCCGTTGCGCAGGACCGTCCAGTCCACACCGGCCCGCCGGAGCCGGCGCTCGGTCCAGCGGTGGGCGAGGGAGTAGGTGAGGTGGTCGCCGTCGCCGGAGAGGCTGGTGTAGACGATGTGGCCGACGCCGGCCCGCTCGGCGGCGGAGATGGCGGCCTCGTGGCGGGCGATGACCGTGTCGTCCTCGCCGTACCCGGCCGAGATCAGCAGCAGCGTCTCCACCCCGGCGAAGGCTTCCGGCAGCGTGCCGGGCTCGTCGAAGTCGACGAGACGGGTGCCGCGCAGACCGGCGCGCGTGCCGAGGACGACGTCGTCGCGGCCGGCCAGACGCTCCGCGACGAGCGAGCCGAGACCGCCGGAGACACCGGTGACGAGCAGCATGATTCCCCCTGATTTCGTGATCGCGTTCGGTGGCACTCATTCTTGAGCGAGCGCGCGGATCTCGTAAGGAGGCACATTGATGTCAGTGGGGCACACGGAGGTAACCACCGACCTGGTCGTGAGCTGCGCGGAGGAGTGCGGAGTACGGGATGTGCAGGACCGGCTCGGCGACAAGTGGACCGTCCATGTCGTCGTCGAACTGGCGGCGGGGCCGCGTCGGTTCAAGGAGCTGCAGCGGCTGGTCACCGGCATCTCGCAGCGGATGCTCACACTGACGCTGCGCCGCCTGGAGCGGGACGGGCTGGTGACGCGGACGGTGTACCCGACGACGCCGCCGCAGGTGGAGTACGCGCTGACGGAGACGGGCCACAGCATGACGCACCTGATCAAGCAGCTGATCGACTGGTCGCTCGACCACCGTGCGGTGATCGGCCGGGCGCGCGAGGAATGGGACGCGAAGCAGTCGTGAGCGCGACGAGGAGCACGGTCGAGCAGGCCTTCGAGGCCCTGTACACGGACGACGACACCGCCCTGGACTCGGCGGCGTCCCTGCTCGCGGCGGACCGGACGGCGGACGCGGAACTGGCGCGCCGCGGCGAGGAGTTCGTGCGGCGGGCATGGGAGCGGGGCTGGCAGCCGGCGGATCTCGTACGGCTGGTGCGGCGGGATCTCGCCGAGGAGCACGTGCGGCTGGCGGGGGCCTTGATCGCTGCGGAGACCGGGCGGTACGAGCGACTGCCGCGCCGCTGGGCCGCGCAGCTGGCCGACCTCGACACCACGCCCGTGCGGGCGGACCGCTTCTCCTCGGCGACGACGGCCCTGGAGCTGTACCGCCTCCTGGTCAGGCTGCCGTCCCTGGAGCCGGTGGGCCCGGTGCCCGGCGACGCGCTGCCGGCCGCCGTGGCGGGGGAGCCGCGGATGCTGACGCGTGTCCGGGCCCTGCTCGCGAAGGCGGAGGCGACGGGCTATCCCGAGGAGGCGGAGGCGCTGACCGCCAAGGCGCAGGAGCTGATGGCCCGCCACAGCCTGGACGAGGCGGCGCTGGAGTCCCGTACGCCCTCGGGCGATGTGCCGGGGGCGGTCCGGATCGGTGTGGAGCCGCCGTACGAGCAGGCGAAGGCGATCCTGCTGGACGCGGTTGCGGAGGCGAACCACTGCCGGGCGGTGTGGAACGAGGCGTACGGCTTCTCGACGGTCGTCGGCTTCGAGGCGGACCTGGAGCCGGTGGAGCTGCTGTACACCTCGCTTCTGGTGCAGGGCACGGCGGCGATGACGCGGGCGGAGGCGGAGCAGCGGGCGGGCGGCCGGAAGCGCACGAAGTCCTTCCGGCAGTCGTTCCTGCTCGCGTACGCGAACCGCCTGGGCACGCGCCTGGCGTCCACGTCCCGCCGCGTGGCCTCCGAGACTCCGACGCTCCTCCCGGCCCTGGCCTCCCGCGAGGTCGCGGTCACCTCCCGCGCGGACGAGATGTTCCCCGAGACGCGGACGACCCGCGTCCGCGCGATGTGGGACGAGGCGGGCTGGACCCACGGCACGAGCGCCGCGAACGCGGCGGGGCTGGGGCGGGGCCAGAGGGAGATCAGGGACGCGCGCTGACCTCGGCCCGGTCGGCCGTGGCCTGGTCGACTTCGGTCCGCACCGCCGACCCCGGTCCGCACGGACACGGCTGGGGGCCGGCCTGTGGCCTGGCGCTTCGTCGCGGTCGGTCGCGTGTCCGTCGGGCGAGGGCGGTCCGCCTGGGTCCGGTCGGCCGCGCGCCCATCGGACGGGGCCCGGTCGGACCGGCCCGGCGGTCGGCCCTGGTCGCCGCCCCGCCGTCTCGGCCGAGCACCTCGGCCCGGCGGCTCACCACTCCGTCAGCGCGGCGAGGCCTGCCGCGCAGTCCCGGTAGTGCGGCGTCCAGCCGAGTTCGGCCTCGGCCCTGGCGTTGGAGACCCGCAGGCTCGTGGTCGAGATCGTGTGCGCGTACGACATCGGGCGCGTCAGCCAGGCCGGCACCGTCATCGGCTTCGGGGTGCCGAACACCTCGGCGACCGCGCGCACATGCGCGCCGAAGCCCATCGGGGCGTCGTCCGCGATGTTGTACGCCTGCCCCGGCCGCCCGCCCTCGACCGCGAGCGCCACCGCGCGCGCCGCGTCCTGGAGGTGGACCCAGGGCAGCACCCTGCCCCGGTCGGCGACCGCCGGCAGCTTCCGCTTCCGCAGCAGGTCCACGATGGTCTCGGTGCCACCGGGCCCGTAGAACACGCCGAACCGCAGCGCGACGCCCTCGATCCCCTCGGTCCCGAGCATCAGCTCCTCCTTGGTCCGCATGGCGTCCACATGCCGCTGGGACGGCGCGTCCAGGCCGGTCGGACCGAAGACGTCGGATTCCGTGATCACCCGGTCCCCGAAGTCCCGGTACCCGTACCCGAAGACCATCGACTCGGCGATCATCCGCCGCGCCCCCACCGCGCGCGCCGCCTCCACGAGATGGGCGGTCCCCGCGACCCGCAGCGCGTCGGTCGCGGCCATGTCCCGGTGCCGCATCGGAGGCTCGCGCAGGGCGGTCGCCGCGTGCACGACGGTGTCGACCTCGAGGCCCTCCACCGCCCGGAGCAGCCCGTCCCGGTCCATCAGGTCGGCGACGACCTCGCTCTCCGCCCCGCGCCCCAGTCCCAGCACGGTGTGTCCCGCCGCGGTGAGCTCCTCGGCGACGTGGCGTCCGAAGACCCCGCTCGCCCCTGCCAGCAGCACGTTCCTGGATTCAGTCATGCTCATGGGACGAGCATGGGCTCCCGAACGTGACATCCGCGGAAGCGACCCGGGGGCACAGGGCGGGTGGATGAAATGCCCTGTTCGCCCTGATGCGACGTTAGGCTCGGCGCCATGAGCCGGCTCCGGGCCCTGAAGGAGACCGCCCGTTCCGGGCTCACCATCGAGCGGCGGCGGCTCGAACCGCTCGTGGCCGCCCGCGCCGCCCTCGGTCTGGCCCTCGTGGTCGGCGTCTCCCTCGCGCTCTTCGGGCCCGGCGTCGCCGTCTCCTCCGCGTTCGGCGCGTTCCAGGCCGCCATCGCCACCTTCCGGCGTTCCTGGCGTCCCCGCCCCACGCGAGGCACTGCTCGACACCCGGGCGGCCCGGATCGCCTGGCAGGAGGCGCTGGACCGGGCCACCCGCGAGCCGGTGCGCCACCGGGGCCTGTCACGGACCGCGGCGGACGACGCCGGGCACGCCCTCGCGCAGCTCGGCCGGGTCGCGATGCTGATGGAGGCTCATCTGCCCGAGCGCGGCGCGCCGCCCGTGCCGGCCGCCGCGACGCTCGCCGATGCGCTGCGCCGGTCGACGGAGCGCGGCGCGAAGGCGGTGCGGGAGCGTCGGGTGCCGGAGTGGGACGAGCTCCGTGAGACGGTCGCGACATGGCGGGCGCCGGAGGACCCGCTGCTGCGCAAGGGCGCGGTCCTTCTTCTGGACGCACTGGACGAGTTGTCGCAGGCGCTGGCGGAGGAGGGCGGGGACCGGCCATGACTCATACTCGTCGGTAGCACGCTGAGTCGCGTAGTCGATACGCCACCCCGCGTGCACGTGCATCTGCTCATGCAACGGCATATGAACACAGCTATGATCCGAGGAAGTTGACACCTGCACCAAGCAATCTCGGGGAGCTACCAGTGCATCATGCGCATCACGCGTACAACGGCATGGCGGCCACGGAGCTTCATGGTGTCGTGTGGCAGAAGAGCCGGCACAGCAACTCCCAGGGATCCTGCGTGGAGTTCGCCAAGCTGCCCGGTGGCAACGTTGCCGTTCGCAACTCTCGCCACCCCGACGGGCCCGCTCTCGTCTACACGCCCGCCGAGATAGAGGCGCTGCTGCTCGGCGTCAAGGACGGGGAGTTCGACCACCTGGTGTGAGCGGCCGCGGCGAGCGGTCGCACGGAGAAGGGGGGGCCGGGCGGGCGGGGCCGCGCGGGTGCGCGGCCTTGGTCGGGCGCGCCGCCGGGCCGCGGCCCGCCGGCGCCGCGGCGGCGGCGGAGATTAAAAAATAACTACCC
>NZ_JBHWBS010000038.1:12247-26005 GCF_042735655.1 Streptomyces sp. NPDC059567
CGCGGTCGCGGGGGGGGCCGGGGCGGCGCCCGGGGGGGGACCGCCGCCGGGGGGGGGGGGGCGGCGGCGGCGCCGGCGCGCCGGGAGCCGGCCCCGGCCCCCGGCCCCCCCCCTTCTCGTACGCGTCATGCGCGGCCCGTCACTCCGGTCCGAGCCGGAAGAGCGCCCAGACCACCTTGCCCTGGAGCGTCCCGGCCAGCGGGTGCCATCCCCAGCCGTCGCTGAAGGAGTCCACCAGGAACAGCCCCCGGCCCGACTCCGCCGCGAAGTCCTCGTCGCCCTCGCGCGTCTCCGGGCTCCGGTGGCTCGGATCGCGTACGGCGCACACCAGACGGCTCGTCCAGCGCATCAGGTGCAGGCGGACCGGGGGAGTGTGCCGGCCGCCCTCGTCCTGGGGCGCGTCCGACGGCAGCGCATGCCGCAGGGCGTTGGTGACGAGTTCGGAGACGACCAGCGCGACATCGTCGAAACGCTCGGTCAGCTCCCACTGCGCGAGCGTCGCCTGTGTGAACTTCCGTGCGCCGCGCACCGCTTCGTAGCGGGGTGGCAGCGCGCAGGAGGCGGAGGTGGAGACGGCCGCGGGATCGATCGGCGGAAGGCCCTGCCGTAACGGCTCGAGCATGGTCGATCCATTCGTCCCCATGCGAGGCACTCCCGGGAATCGCGACTGTGGTGCGACAACACGAACGAGTACGCAGCTGCGCGGGGTCCATGGTTCCGAATGCGACCAAGGGATGCAAGGGCAGATGCACGTGCACGCGCCGGACCTGTCCACCCCCGTGCCGATTCTGTGCATATCTTCTGTCGACTGATTTCCCTCTGATCAGGAAGTCGCCCTGAACATGCCGCCTTTCCGTAATCGAATGTGTACGGGCTGAAGCGTTTAGTGGCACAATCCGGGGGCCCGAGACCCGCGAAGGAGAGGCTGGAGCCGTGACCGCAGTCGAATCGAGCGGAGCGAGCGGGAGCGTGGTGCGGCGCATCCTGCTGGGTTCGCAACTGAGGCGGTTGCGCGAGTCGCGCGGCATCACCCGCGAGGCGGCCGGCTACTCGATCCGCGCGTCCGAATCCAAGATCAGCCGTATGGAGTTGGGCAGGGTGAGCTTCAAGGCCAGGGATGTCGAGGACCTGCTCACGCTCTACGGCGTCAGCGACGAGTCCGAGCGCGGCTCACTCCTCGGGCTGGCCCGCGAGGCCAATGTCGCCGGCTGGTGGCACAGCTTCGGCGACGTCCTGCCCGGCTGGTTCCAGACGTACATCGGTCTGGAAGGCGCCGCCTCCCTGATCCGCATCTACGAAGTCCAGTTCGTGCACGGCCTGTTGCAGACCGAGGCGTACGCACACGCCGTCGTCACCCGCGGCATCCCCGACGCGCCGCGCGCCGAGATCGAGCGCCGCGTCGCGCTCCGTCTGGAGCGCCAGAAGGTCCTCGTCTCCGAGAGCGCCCCGCAGTTCCACGCCGTGCTCGACGAAGCCGCGCTGCGCCGCCCCTACGGCGACCGGGCCGTGATGCGGGGCCAGTTGAGGCATCTCATCGAGATCTCCGAGCACCCGAACGTCACCCTCCAGGTCATGCCCTTCAGCTACGGCGGGCACGCCGGCGAGAGCGGCGCGTTCACCATGCTGAGCTTCCCGGAGTCCGACCTCTCCGACATCGTCTACCTGGAGCAGCTGACCAGCGCCCTCTACCTCGACAAGCGCGAGGAGGTCGCCCAGTACGCACGCGTGATGGAGCGACTGCGCGAGGAGAGTCCCGATCCGGCCGAAAGTCGCGACCTTCTCAGAGGACTTCTCCAACTCACGTAGCACGTAAGTACGATGACGTGACATCAGTGTTGCCACAGTGTCCGCCACCGCGGGTTAAGGGGTCTCGATCCATGTCCTACTTCACCGACCTGGCCCACCAGTACATAGACGGCGAGTGGAAGCCCGGCAGCGGCTCGTGGGACATCATCGACTTCAATCCGTACACCGGTGAGAAGCTCGCCTCGATCACCGTCGCCACCGCCGACGAGGTCGACCGCGCCTACCGCGCCGCCGAGCGCGCCCAGCGCGAGTGGGCCGAGACCAACCCGTACACCCGCCGGCTCGTCTTCGAGCGCGCGCTGCGGATCGTCGAGGACCGCGAGCAGGCGCTCGCCGACACGATCATGGCCGAGCTCGGCGGCACGCGCCTGAAGGCGGCCTTCGAGCTGCACCTCGCCAAGGAGTTCCTGCGCGAGGCGATCCAGCTGGCACTGCGCCCCGAGGGCCGGATCCTGCCCTCCCCGGTCGACGGCAAGGAGAACCGCGTCTACCGCCTCCCGGTCGGTGTCGTCGGCGTCATCTCCCCCTTCAACTTCCCCTTCCTCCTGTCGATCAAGTCGGTCGCCCCGGCGCTGGCCCTCGGCAACGCGGTCGTCCTCAAGCCGCACCAGAACACCCCGATCTGCGGCGGCACGCTCGTCGCGAAGGTGCTGGAGGACGCCGGTCTGCCGGCCGGTCTGCTGAACGTCGTCGTCACCGACATCGCCGAGATCGGCGACGCGCTGCTGACCCACCCGGTCCCGAAGGTCATCTCCTTCACCGGCTCCGACAAGGTCGGCCGCCATGTCGCCACCGTCTGCGCGCAGAACTTCAAGCACGCCGTCCTCGAACTCGGCGGCAACAGCGCCCTGATCGTCCTCGAGGACGCCGACGTCGACTACGCCGTGGACGCGGCCGTCTTCAGCCGCTTCGTGCACCAGGGCCAGGTCTGCATGGCCGCCAACCGGATCCTGGTGGACCGCACCCTGGAGGCGGAGTTCACCGAGAAGTTCGTCGCCAAGGTGAAGACGCTGCGCGTCGGCGACCCCGCCGACCCCGCCACGCACATCGGGCCCCTCATCAACTCCCAGCAGGCGGAGTCGGTTTCGGCCGTCGTCGAGCAGGCGGTGGCGGGCGGCGCGACGGCCCTGCTGCACGGCTCGGCGGAGGGCAACGTCGTCTCCCCGTCGGTCCTGACCGACCTCCCGGCGGACGCGCCCGTGCTGAGCCAGGAGATCTTCGGCCCGGTGGCGCTCATCCTGCCCTTCGACGGCGAGGAGGAGGCGAGCCGGATCGCCAACGACACGCCGTACGGCCTGAGCGGCGCCGTCCACACCGGTGACATCGAGCGGGGTGTACGGGTCGCCCAGCGCATCCACACCGGCATGATCCACATCAACGACGGCACCGTGGCCGACGAGCCGATCGTGCCGTTCGGCGGCGAGAAGCAGTCGGGCATCGGCCGGCTCAACGGCGACGCGATGATCGACGCCTTCACGACCCAGAAGTGGATCTCGATCCAGCACGGGCGGAGCCAGTTCCCCTTCTAGGACAGAAGCTGTCCTCAAGGGTTCGTAACGTGGTGGGTGTCGGGAGAGGAAGCCTCCCCGGCACCCACCATCTCTTTCATGTCAGGAAGGCGGACATCTCATGGTTGCTCTTGTTCCCGCGGAGGCCCAGGGTGACGAGCGCGGCGCGTTCCTTAACTTCGTCGAGGCCCAGCGGGCGGCGATCCGCCGCGCCGCGCTCGGTCTCACCGAGGAGCAGGCGGCGAGCTGCCCGAGCGCCAGCGGGCTCAGCCTGTCCGGGCTGATCAAGCACGTCGCGGAGGTGGAGCTGAACTGGCTCCGCCTTGCGCAGCAGCGCAGGAACGAGAAGCAGCGCTCCAAGGACACCTGGGGCGACGGCTTCCGGCTGGTCGAGGGCGAGACCGTGCCGGAGATCCTGGACTTCTGGGGCGGCGTGGCGAAGGAGACCGAGGAGTTCGTCCGGTCCGTGCCCAGCCTGGACGACACCTTCCCCCTGCCGCCGGCCCCCTGGTTCCCGAAGGACGGGCGGGTCTCGACGCGCTGGATGCTGCTCCACCTGGTCCAGGAGATGGGCCGGCACGCCGGGCACGCGGACATCGTCCGGGAGTCTCTGGACGGCAAGGACTCGTTCACCCTGATCGCGGAGGAGCAGGGCGCGTAGGGGGTGCGCGTACCCTAGTCAAAATTGACTAGGAGGTACCAGGGTGTCTGCGATCCGGCTTCTCGTCCTCGGCGCGGTCCGCCAGCACGGGCGCGCCCACGGCTACCAGGTCCGCAATGACCTGGAGTTCTGGGGCGCGCACGAGTGGTCCAACGCCAAGCCCGGCTCGATCTACCACGCGCTCAAGCAGATGGCCAAGCAAGGTCTGCTGCATGCGTACGAGATCGCACCGAGTACGGCGGGCGGCCCGCCGCGGACCGAGTACGAGGTGACGGAGAAGGGTACGGAGGAGTACTTCGCGCTGCTGCGCGAGGCGCTGACCACGTACGACCAGAAGATGGACGTCCTGTCCGCGGGGATCGGGTTCATCGTCGACCTGCCCCGGGCGGAGGTCGTGGAGCTGCTGCGCGCGCGGGTACGGGCGCTCGACGAGTGGCGCGCCGCCGTCACCGAGTACTACACGCCGGAGGGCGGCCCGCAGCAGCTCGGGCACATCGGCGAGATCATGCACCTCTGGGTCCACTCGGCGGACGCCGGCAAGGAGTGGACGCTCGGCCTCATCGAGCGGATCGAGGCCGGGGCGTACTCCTTCGCGGGCGAGGGCGGGGAGCCCTTCGTGGGAGTGCTCGCCGAGGGTGAGGAGAGCCCGTACGCGACGGGCGACCCGGACGAGTACCAAGACTAATCAAGTTTGACTAATCGAGGGAACGGGCATACCTTCTCGCGGTGGTCAAATTTGACTACTGGGCCGATCGGCTCGACTGGAGGAGACGGATGACTGACGCGATCGTCGTCGAAGGCGCGCGGAAGCGGTACGGGGACAAGCCGGCACTCGACGGCCTCGACCTGGTCGTCGGCGCCGGCACGGTGCACGGCCTGCTCGGCCCCAACGGCGCGGGCAAGACCACGACGGTACGGATCCTGGCCACGCTGCTGCGTCACGAGGAGGGCCTGGTGCGGGTCGCGGGCTTCGACGTCCGGACCGAGGCGGCCGAGGTGCGGCGCAGGATCGGGCTCCTCGGGCAGCACGCGGCCGTCGACGAGGAGCTGGGGGGCCGGCAGAACCTGGAGATGTTCGGGCGGCTGTACCACCTGGGCGCCCGGCGGGCCGGCGCGCGGGCCGACGAGCTCCTGGAGCGGTTCGGGCTCGCGGACACCGGCCGCAAGCCCGTCAAGCAGTTCAGCGGCGGTATGCGTCGCCGTCTGGACCTCGCGGCCTCGCTGATCACGGAGCCGGAGGTGCTCTTCCTGGACGAGCCCACGACCGGACTCGACCCGCGGGGCCGCGGCGAGGTGTGGGAGTCGGTGCGCTCCCTGGTGGGCGGAGGGACGACCGTCCTGCTCACCACGCAGTATCTGGAGGAGGCCGATCAGCTCGCCGACCGGATCTCGGTCGTCGACCACGGCCGGGTCGTCGCCGACGGCACGGCCGACGAGCTGAAGGCCAAGGTCGGCGGCGACCGCATCGACGTCGTCCTGCGGGACGGACGGCGGCTCGACGAGGCGGCGCGGCTGCTGCCCGCTCCCGGATCCGAGGTGACGCTGGACGCCGACCGGCGCCGGATCAGCGCGCCCGTGACGGACCGGATGGCGGCGCTGGCCGAGACCGTGCGGGCCCTGGAGGCGGCCGGGATCGAGGCGGAGGACATCGCCCTGCGGCGGCCGACCCTCGACGAGGTCTTCCTCCATCTGACCGGTGACGCGCAGGACGGGGGCGCGGGCGACGCGCGCGGCGAGGAAGCGGAGGTGGCGGCATGAGCGCGGCGTATGTGATGAGCGACTGCTGGACGATGACCCGGCGGGAACTGGCCCACTGGGCGCGGCAGCCGGTCGTGATGGTGGTCGGTCTCGCCTTCCCGGTCATGATGCTGCTGATGTTCGGCTATCTCGTCGGCGGTGGCCGGGAGATCGAGGGCGCGTACGTCGACTACCTCGTGCCCGGCATGCTCACGCTGACGATGGTCTTCGGCCTCGAAGGCACGATGACGGCCGTCACCCAGGACCTGAACAAGGGCGTGATCGACCGCTTCCGCTCGATGCCGATGGCCGACGGGGCGGTGCTCGTGGGGCGTTCGGTCGCCGACATGCTCCAGTCCGCGGCCGGATTGGTGGTGATGGTCGGCGTCGGGTACGCGATCGGCTGGCGGGCGCACGGCGGCTTCGGCGCCTTCCTCGGGTCCATGGGGCTGCTGCTCCTGCTGCGCTTCGCGATGCTGTGGATCGGGATCTACCTGGCGATGGTGGCGGGGCGGCCGGAGCTGGTGATGGCCGTGCAGATCCTGGTCTGGCCGATCGGCTTCCTCTCCAACGCGTTCGCCTCGCCGGGGTCCATGCCGGGGTGGCTGGGCACGGTCGTCGAGTGGAACCCGATGTCGGCGACCGCGACGGCGGTACGGGACCTCTTCGGCAATCCGGGCGGGGAGCCGGGGCACGTGATGGCGGCGGTGGTGTGGCCGCTGCTGCTCCTCGCGGTCTTCTTCCCGCTGGCGGTACGGAAGTTCAGGCGGCTGAGCGTGTAGTGGGAACCCGAACCGGTCGAGCGGTGTAACTAGGGCAGACGGTTCACCGCGGACCGGGCGAAGGGACGGGGGACGTGCGATGCGCAGGCTCTACGGAGTGGCCGGCGCCGTCGTGGCGCTGGTGTTGACGGCTTGTACGGGCGCGGGGGGCTCGGGTTCTCCGGGTTCTCCGGGTTCTCCGGGCTCGGGTTCTCCGGGTTCTCCGGGTTCTCCGGGCTTGGGTTCGCCCGGTTCTTCGCATGCGGGTGGGACGGCGGGTGCCGGCGCGGAGGCATCGGCCGTCCCGCCGCCGCGGGTTCCGTCCGGGCGGCAGCTCCCCGGCTGGTCGCACTCCCTGGGATTCGCCTCCGACGGCAGCGGGTTCGCCCTGCTGGCCGACTGTGTGACGGACGAGCGGACGCCGGAGAACGGCTTCTGCAGGCAGCACGTGGCCGTCCTCGACCGGGGCGCGAAGAACTGGGTGCTGCGGCGCTCGCCGCTGCCCGAGGCGCGGGGCACGGACGGCATCTCGTCCAGCCTGCTGGCGCTCGGGCCGGGGCGCGCCCTGATCGAGGAGGGCGGTGCCGAGCCGGAGAAGCGGCGGACCTGGTTCACCCGGGACGGCGGGCGCAGCTGGCGCGTCGGCGACCTGAAGACCGTCGGTACGACCGCGGTGATACCGGCCGGGGCCGTGCTCACCACCGACTGCGCGCAGCCCGCCGGGGCGTGGGTGGACGACTGTGTCCGGCAGCGGCTGGTCGTGATCTCCCCGCAGGACGGGCGACGGCGCGCCCTCGCCGGGGGGCCGCTGCTCGGGGCGCGTCCGAGGCCGGCCGAGGTGGCGGAGCCCGACGGCTCGTGGTGGGCCTCGGGGACCGACCCGCTCTCGGGGCGGGCCGCCGTCGCCGTCTCGCGGGACCAGGGGCGCAGCTGGTCGGTGAGCCGGCTGCCGAGCCCGACCACCGAGCCCGGCTGGTACACCGCGGTCGCGGTCGGCCGGTCCGTCGTCTATGCGGCGGAGATGGGGGAGTTGAAGGGCGGTGACCCCGTCAAGAACCCCATGCGGGCGCTGCACCGCTCGCTGGACGGCGGCCGGAGCTGGCAGCGCATGTGGACGACGGGGCCGATGATCGAGCCCCGCACGCTCCTGGGGATCCCGGTGCCGGGCCCCGGCGGCCGGGTGCTGATCGGAGCCGAGGACCGGGAGTATGTGAGCCTCGACGGCGGCAGCAGCTTCCGCCCCTCGGGCGAGGGCACGAGCTTCACCCGCCGCACGCCCCTCGGGTTGCTCCGCCACAACACCAGCTGTCTCTACGACATATCCGTGGACGGCGAGCGCTGGGCGGAGTTCGGCCTGGGGTGCGAGGGCGAGACGCCCTGACGCGCGGTCAGTGATGGAAGGAGGTGGCGGCCGCCTTGTTGTCCGCCGAAGGGCCGGACTGACGCCGCAGGTCGGGCAGGACCCGGTTCAGGTCCTCGATGAACAGCCCAGCGAGGTCGGCCGAGAAGCCGTTGCGGCAGACGACGCGCAGCACGGACAGGTCCTCCCGGTTGGCGGGGAAGGTGTACGCCGGGACGAGCCAGCCGCGCTCCCGCAGCCGGCGCGAGACGTCGAAGACGTCGAAGCGGCTGACGTCGGGAGCGGTGGTGAAGGCGAAGACCGGCAGCTGGTCGCCGCGGGTGAGGAGGCGGAACTCGCCGATCGCCTCGATCCGTTCGGAGATCGTGCGGGCGACGTCCCGGCTGGTCTGCTGGACGGCCCGGTAGCCCTCCCGGCCGAGCCGCAGGAAGGTGTAGTACTGCGCGACGACCTGGGCGCCCGGCCGGGAGAAGTTGAGAGCGAAGGTGGGCATGTCGCCGCCGAGGTAGTTGACCCGGAAGACCAGTTCCTCCGGGAGCTCCTCCGGCGAGCGCCACAGGGCCCAGCCCACGCCCGGGTAGACGAGGCCGTACTTGTGACCGGAGGTGTTGATCGAGGAGACCCGGGGCAGCCGGAAGTCCCAGACCAGGTCCTCGTCCACGAAAGGGGCGATCATCGCGCCCGACGCGCCGTCGACATGGACGGGGATGTCGAGGCCGGTCCGTTCCTGGAGGGCGTCGAGCGCGGCGCAGATCTCCGCGACCGGCTCGTAGGAGCCGTCGAAGGTCGAGCCGAGCACGGCGACCACGCCGATGGTGTTCTCGTCGCAGAGGGCGGCGGCCGACTCCGCGTCCATGTGGAAGCGGTCGCCCTCCATGGGCACGAGCCGGGCCTCGACCTCCCAGAAGTTGCAGAACTTCTCCCAGCAGACCTGGACGTTGACACCCATCACCAGATTGGGCCGGGCGCTCGCCGGATAGCGGTCGGTGTTCCGCTTGGCCCAGCGGCGCTTGAGGGCCATGCCGGCGAGCATGCACGCCTCGCTGGAGCCGGTGGTGGAGCAGCCGACGGCGGTCGACGGATCCGGGGCGTGCCACAGATTGGCGAGCATGGCCACGCAGCGCCGCTCCAGTTCGGCGGTCCGCGGGTACTCGTCCTTGTCGATCATGTTCTTGTCGCGGCACTCCGCCATGAGGACGCCCGCCTGGGGCTCCATCCAGGTGGTGACGAAGGTGGCGAGGTTGAGCCGGGAGTTGCCGTCGAGCATCAGCTCGTCGTGGACCACCTGATAGGCGCTCATGGGCGGAAGAGGGCCATCGGGCAGCCGGTGGATGGGCGGCGCCTCGGTCATGCCGCCGACCGGGTTGGCCAGGCCGTAGAAGGGGTTGAGAGCGAGGTGCCGATCCGGCTCGGGCTCGGCGTGACCCTTGTGCAGTGCCATGGGGACTCCTTCTGGGTTGTTCAGTGCGGTCCGGGGGGTTGTTCAGTGAAGGGCGCTGCCTGACTGGTCCAGTTCGAGCTGCGGGCGGCCGGTGACGACCAGCCAGGCGGGCAGAGAGGCCAGACAGAGCAGCGAGAGCATCGAGGGCGAGGAGGAGAGGACGGCGGCGACGAAGAGACTCACCCAGCCCTGCCGGGTCGTCGCGAGCAGCACGCCGAGCACGCCGGAGGAGACGGCGACGGCGGGGTGGATCTCGGGGACCAGCGCCTGGGTGAACATGCCGAAGGCGACGCCGATGAACACGGCGGGGAAGATCCGGCCGCCGACGAATCCGCACGAGGCGGCGACCAGCAGGGCGGCGAGCTTGACCACGGCCATCTTGGCCAGCTCCCCCGACGAGTAGCTGCCGATGTTCTCGGTGAGCTCCTTGACCTGTTCCAGGCCCTTGAAGAGCGTCAGCGACCCGCCGAGCGCGCCCAGCAGGCCGAGGACCACCCCGCCGACCGGGATCATCAGCATCGGGTGCCGCAGTCGCTGGAAGGCGCGGTGGACGTGGGGGAGGCCGTAGCAGCAGAGGAGGCCGAAGAGGGCGGCGGCGGTGGCGACGACCATCGAGGCGAGCAGATCGCCCCACCCCGGGTCGGTCAGCTCCGGCAGCGACATGTCGAAGGTGGGGTGCGCGAGGAGCGCGGTGGTCATCGACCCGGCTCCGGCGGCGATCAGCGGGGCGAAGAGCCGGTCCCACAGCGAGGTCTTGGCGTCCGGCTGCTGGGTGAGGGCCTCGGAGATGACCAGGGCGGCGGCCACCGGGGTGCCGAAGAGGGCGCCGATGGTGGCGGCCGAGGCGAGCACGACCCAGAACGCACCGGGCGCGGCGGGTGCCGCCTTTCTGCCGAGCCAGTAGGCGAGCGCGACATTGGCCGCGATGATCGGGTTCTCCGGGCCGAGGCTGACTCCTCCGGCCAGTGTGAGTGTGCCGGCGAGCAGCAGTCCGGGGACGACCGCGGGCGCGAGGGGCGCGCCGCCGAGCCCGGTTTCGGACGGGTCGGGGCCCGCGTGCCCGGGCACCTTCCAGACGACGAGACCCACCGCGATGCCGGTCGCGGTGAGCATGACGATCGTCCAGAAGACGGAGAAACCGCCGATGCCCAGCGCGTCCGGAAGGGTGTGCCAGAGGACGTGCTCGAACTCCTCGGAGACCCACTCGATCCCGAGGAAGAGCAGACTCGCCAGGACGCCCACCAAGAGGGCGGACAGGACCTGCGGCAACAGGGCTCGTGCGGGCGACCGGAGGGCGGGGGGCGGGGGCCCGGACGACGGGTTATCGATGGCCACCGCCCCACCATAGGGGCACAAAAGCCGCATAACGCCCCGAGAGTTGGGGGTGTCGCCGTCCAGTCAGGCGCGAGGAGCGATCACCGCGGCCGTGCCGTACGCGCAGACCTCCGTCCCCACGTCCGCCGCCTCCGTCACGTCGAAGCGGAACATCAGCACGGCGTTGGCGCCGCGCGCCTTGGCCTGCTCCACCAGCCGTTCCATCGCCTGGTTACGGGTCTCCACCAGGGTCTTCGTCAGCCCCTTCAGCTCCCCGCCGATCATCGACTTCAGGCCCGCGCCGATCTGGCTGCCCAGATGCCGCGAGCGCACGGTCAGACCGAAGACCTCGCCGATCACCTGCCGGACCTCGTAGCCGGGAACGTCGTTGGTCGTGACGACCAGCACGTCGGACTGCGGTCCCTGACCGCCTCCGTACTCCTCGATGCCCATCCGCATCCACCTCCTGGCCCCCAGCCTCGGCCCGGCCGTCCGCCCTCGCATCCCGGAGGGGCCCGGTGGGAGCCGGATGGAACCCGAGGTCGTAAGAAAGCGTTGATACTTTGGGGCAGCCGTCCCATGCCCCCATCAACCGCAGGAGCCCGGAACCCGTGAATACGCTTGCCCTCGGACCGAGCTGGCTGGACCCGGATTATCTGATCCAGACCTTCGGCCTGATCGGTGTCCTCGTCATCGTCTTCGCCGAGTCCGGCCTGCTCATCGGGTTCTTCCTGCCCGGCGACTCGCTGCTCTTCACCACCGGCCTGCTGGTCACCACCGGCAAGCTGGACACGCCGCTCTGGCTCGTCTGCACGCTCATCGTGGCCGCCGCGATCATCGGCGACCAGGTCGGCTATCTCTTCGGCCGCAAGGTCGGCCCCGCCCTCTTCAAGCGCCCCGACTCCAAGCTCTTCAAGCAGGAGAACGTGGAGAAGGCGCACGAGTTCTTCGAGAAGCACGGCCCGAAGTCGCTGATCCTGGCCCGCTTCGTCCCGATCGTGCGCACGTTCACGCCGATCATCGCCGGTGTGAGCCGGATGAACTACCGCTCGTTCATCACGTTCAACATCATCGGCGGCGTGCTGTGGGGCGCGGGCGTCACCCTGCTCGGCGCCTCCCTCGGCAAGATCGACTTCGTGCACGAGCACATCGAGGCGATCCTCATCCTGATCGTCCTGATCTCCGTGATCCCGATCGTGATCGAGTACCTCCGCGCCCGCTCCCAGTCCAAGAAGGCCCGCGCCCAGAGCGACCACGGCACCCCCACCCAGCGCGGCCGCCCCGCCAACCGCTAGCGGGTACCCCCGGGCCGGACCCCGTCCGGCCCGGACCCCGCCTAGAAACCACGCGTCCGCTTCGCGGCGCGGCGTGCCGCCGCCGCGCCCGGGGCCTGCATGAACAGGCGGGCCAGCTCGCCTCCCAGGTTCACCCCGATCGCGATCGCCAGGGCCAGGGCCGCCGCCTTCGCCAGATTGGCGAAGCCCTGGTCCAGGTTGTTCTGGGCGATCGAGAGCACCCCGAAGTACGTCGCCGAACCGGGCAGCAGCGGCCCGATCGCCGCCGTCACGTACGGCAGCGACGAGGTGTGCTCGTACCGGGCGATCAGCTGCCCGAAGAGACCCACCAGGCCGGCCGCCACCGCCGTCGCCATCACCGCGGAGCCGTTCGCCGTCACGGCGATCGACGCGTAGATCACCCACGCCACCCCGCCGTTCAACGTCGCGAACAGCACCGTCGCCCGCGACTGCTGCAACAGGATCGCGAACGTCGCGCACAGCACCATCGCCGCCAGAATCTGCACCACCGGCCGCTCGACCAGACCGAGCGCCCCCTCCGGATTGAGCTGCGCGTCGAACTGCACGGCCACGTACAGCACCGACAGCACACCCACCACGATCGCCACGAAGAAGTACCCGACCTCCAGGAGCCGGGCCGAGGCCGTGATGTAGAAGCCGGTCAGACCGTCCTGCACGGCCGCCACGAGCGCCCGTCCCGGGATCAGGGCGAAGAGACCACCCGTGATGACCGCCGAGGGCCGCAGATCCGTGTGCAGCAGCGTCAGCAGCACCCCCATCGCGGCCGGCGGCATCGCCGCCACCAGGAACTGGTAGAACTCCGGCAGCCCGCGCCCCGCGCACAGCCACGCCAGCCGGTCGCCCAGCACCGCGCCCAGCGCCGCCACGAAGAAGACCGTGAGGTCACCGCCCAGCAGCACCGAGGCCGCGCCCGCCAGGACACCCGCCGCCGACGTCAGCACCCATCCCGGGTACGGGTGCCGGTTGCGGCGGATCTCCGCGAGCCGCCGGTACGCCTCCTCCGGCGTGACGTCGTGCTCCTCCGCGTTGATGTCGGCCAGCAGCTGGTAGACCGCCGCCAGCCGGGTGTAGTCCGTGCCCCGGCGCCGTACCGTCCGGTTCGCCGTGATCGGATCGTCCACCAGCGACGGCTGGTACGTGATCGAGAGCAGCGTGAACGTGACCGTCGGCTCGCACCGGTCCAGACCGTAGCTGCGGCAGATCGCGAACATCGCCGCCTCGACGTCCTCCGCGCCCTCCCCGCCCGCGAGCAGCAGCTCACCGATACGCAGGGTCAGGTCGAGCACACGGCCCACCGAGGGCCCCGTCTCGTCCTCCACCTTGCGCGTCTCCGGCACCGGCCGGTCGCCGACCGGCAGCCGCAGCATGGTCCGCATCCGGTCCTGCCACGGAGCGTCCTTCGACAGCCGCACGAGCGGGATGCCATGCGCGGGCGTGAAGGCCGGCGGCGCATGCTTCGCGGAGTACGTGGACGGCGGAGCGAACGCCGAACCCTCGGGCTCGGCAGGCGGCTCCGGAGCCAGCCCCTCGGGAACGGCGAACTCGGAGGTCGGATGCTCCTCCTCCGGAACGACCGGCTGCTCGACCCCCGCCGGCTGTGTGAAGGCGCTGCGCGCCTCGTCCGATTGCGGCTTCCGGTCCTCCGGGCCGTCCGCCTCCGCCACCACTCTCTTCGCCCTCACTCCCATTCGCGCTGTCTGCCCAGTATGGGCACGGGCATACGACAACACGCGAGACGGGGGGGGGGCCCCCCCCGGGGCCCCCCCCCCCCCCCCCCCACCCCGCGCCCCCCCCAGGGCGCCCCCCCCCCCCCCCCCGCGCGCGGTGGGTGGCGGCGCGGGCGCGGCCGGCGCG
>NZ_JBHWBS010000038.1:26015-66340 GCF_042735655.1 Streptomyces sp. NPDC059567
CTCCGGGCCCGGGCTGTGATGGCCAGGCGGGGTTACCCCCCCCGGACAGCCGAGAGGCCCCGGGCGCGGGTGGATAGGTCACGTAGGGCGGGGATGTGTGGTGACGGGGAGGGGGGGGGCGCCCCCGCGTGGTGCACCGCCCGTCACAGCTTCAGCAGGGACCCACTCAGTGGGCGCCGCCCTGCGCCTCCAGGCGCTTGTAGGAGGCCTCGATCTCGGCCTCGGCCTCGGCGCGGCCGACCCAGTCGGCGCCCTCGACCGACTTGCCCGGCTCCAGGTCCTTGTAGACCTCGAAGAAGTGCTGGATCTCCAGGCGGTCGAACTCCGACACGTGGTGGATGTCGCGCAGGTGCTCGACGCGCGGGTCCGACGCGGGGACGCACAGCAGCTTGTCGTCGCCGCCGGCCTCGTCCGTCATGCGGAACATGCCGATGGCGCGGCACTTGATCAGGCAGCCGGGGAACGTCGGCTCGTCCAGGATGACCAGCGCGTCCAGCGGGTCGCCGTCCTCGCCGAGGGTGTTCTCGACGAAGCCGTAGTCGGCCGGGTAGCTGGTCGAGGTGAAGAGACGACGGTCCAGGCGGATGCGACCCGTCTCGTGGTCGACCTCGTACTTGTTCCGCGACCCCTTCGGGATCTCGATGGTGACGTCGAACTCCACGGGTGGCTCCTCCTGAATCAACACATGTGAATGCCTGCGACAACGCGCAGTGATTAAGTGTCCCTCACGCCTGTGTGTGATCGCGAAAGGGGCTGGTCAGCAATGCCGGAGCCGAGGACGTGGCAGGTCACGGTGGGGTCTGCCGTGCTCGGTCTGGCCCTGGCCGCCGGAGCGGTGTCCGCCGCCGGCCCGTGGGACAACGGCCAGCGTAAGGCCGAGCGGGCCCGCGCGGCCGCCACGACCCCGACAGGTGGCGCACATCACGCGGAATCCCGGCCCCCCGCCGGCCCGCAGCGACCCGCCCCCGCCCCCAGCGCCGCCGGAGTCCTCCGCGCGCTCGACGCCCCGGGCACCGCCCGTCCGGCCGACCTCGCCACCATCCTCGTCCCGCTCCTCGCCGACCCCGGCCTCGGCACGCTGCGCACCGCCTCGGTCGTCGACGTGGCCACCGGGAAGCAGCTCTACGGGGAGGGCGCCACCACCCCCATGACCCCCGCGTCCACGATCAAGATCGCCACCTCGGTCGCCGCCCTCTCCGCCCTCGGACCCGACCACCGCATCCCCACCACCGTCGTCGCCTCCCCCGACGGCCGCACGGTCACCCTCGTCGGCGGCGGCGACCCCACCCTGGACCGCGCCCGCCTGAAGGCCCTGGCCGACGGCACCGCCCGCGCCCTGAAGGACCGGGGCGTCGCCGGCGTACGGGTCGCCTACGACACGGGCCTCTACGAGGGCCCCGCCCGGCATCCCATAGGTCCCAACGACAACATCGCCCCCGTCAGTGCCCTGATGCTCGACGAGGGCCGCCTGGACGATTCCGACAGCGGACCCGCCCCGCGCACCGCGGACCCCGCCGGAGACGCCGCCACCGCCTTCGCCGAACTCCTCGGCAAGGCCGGTACGAAGGTCCAGGGCACCCCGACGCCCGCCCGCGCCCCCAAGGCGCCCGACGAGCCCAAGGACCCCAAGGCGCCCAAGGACCCCAAGGCCGCCAAGGACCCCGCCGCGCCCCTGGCCCGTACCGAATCCGCCCCGCTCTCCGCCCTCGTCGAACGCACCCTCACCCACAGCGACAACGACCTCGCCGAGGCCCTCGCCCGGCAGACCGCCCTCGCCCGCAAGCAGCCCGCGAGCTTCGCGGGCGCCGACAAGGCCGTCCGGGCCGAACTCGCCGCACTCGGCCTCCCCACCGCCGGAGCCCGCTTCGCCGACGGCAGCGGCCTCTCCCGCGACGACCGGGTCTCCGCCGCACTGCTCACCGGCCTCCTCACCCGCGCGGCCGACCCCACCCGCCCCGCACTGCGCCCGGTCCTCACCGGCCTGCCCGTCGGCGGCTTCAGCGGCACCCTCGAAGGCCGCTTCGACACCGCACCCGCCACCAACGGCGCCGGCCTCGTCCGCGCCAAGACCGGCACCCTGACAGGCGTCAACACACTCGCCGGAACCGTCGTCACCGCCGACGGCCGACTCCTCGCCTTCGCCTTCCTCGCCGGACGGACCGCCTCGCCCTACACGGCCCAACCCGCCCTCGACCGGCTCTCCGCCGCACTCGCCCCCCAGGGCTGAACAGGTCCGAAGCCTCACCGAACAGGCGTCGAGAACGTACGGTTGACGCATGACGAGCATCGGTGGTGCCGAGATGGTCGACTGGAATCTCGCGGTCGCGACCGCGACCCGACTGCTGAGGCCCGGCCCGGAGGTGAGCCGGGACGAGGCCCGCGAGGTCGTCGCGGAGCTACGCCGCCACGCCAAGGCGTCCGAGGAACACGTCAGGGCCTTCACCCGGATGATCCCCGAAGGCCACGAACCACGGGACACACCCGTCCTCGTCGTGGACCGCGCCGGCTGGGTCAGGGCCAACGTCGCCGGCTTCCGCGAACTGCTCTCCCCCCTCCTCGACAAGATGCAGGAACGCCGCTCGAACACCCCCGGCGGCACCGTCCTCGGCACGGTCGGCGGCAAGGTCACCGGCGTCGAACTGGGCATGCTGCTGTCCTTCCTCGCCTCCCGGATCCTCGGCCAGTACGAGACCTTCGCCCCCGCCACCCGCGAACTCCCCGCCGGGGACAACGGCGGCGGCCGCCTCCTCCTCGTCGCGCCCAACATCGTCCACGTCGAGCGCGAACTCGCCGTCCACCCCCACGACTTCAGGCTCTGGGTCTGCCTCCACGAAGAGACCCACCGCACCCAGTTCACCGCCGTCCCCTGGCTCCGCGACCACCTCCAGGGCGAGATCCAGTCCTTCCTCGGCGCCACCGAGGTCGACCCCTCCACCGTCGTCGAGCGACTGCGCGAAGCCGCCCAGGCCCTCGCCGGCGGCCGCCCCGAAGGCGAGGAAGGCGAACCCGGCCCCTCCCTCGTCGAACTCGTACAGACCCCCGAGCAGCGCGAGATCCTCGGCCGCCTCACCGCCGTCATGTCCCTCCTCGAAGGCCACGCCGACTACGTCATGGACGGCGTCGGCCCCCAGGTCGTGCCCTCCGTCGCCGAGATCCGCGAGAAGTTCCAGCAGCGGCGCGCCCGCGGCGCCTCCCGCCTCGACCTCGCCCTGCGCAAGCTCCTCGGCCTCGACGCCAAACTGCGCCAGTACCGCGACGGCGAACGCTTCGTCCGCGCCGTCGTCGACGAGGTCGGCATGGACGGCTTCAACCGCGTCTGGACCTCGCCGAACACACTTCCCACCAAGGCCGAGATCGCCAAGCCCGCCGACTGGGTGGCGAGGGTGCACCGTAAGGCAGACTCGTGAGACGGGTGCGGCGTACGACGGAAGAACACACCACCAATCACCCATCCGAGGGACCCTAGGCAAAGGGTGGGGCGTGCAATGCTCGGGTAACGGCCAGGTTCTGTCACCATCGACGCACTCTGAGTGACCGAAACCCCTCTTCCGACCGTTAAGACTCCGACCGAGGCACCCCACCCCATCACGAAGGGCACCGGACATGGGTCCCCATCCTGCGGTCGCGGCGATACGCCTGGCGGTCCGCCGCGTACTCCACGACGTCATCACCGAGCACCGGACAGACCCCGCCGCGACACCCGGCGAGCACCCCCTCGTGCTCGTCGCCTGCTCCGGCGGTGCCGACTCCATGGCGCTCGCCTCCGCACTCGCCTTCGAAGCCCGCAAACTCGCCGTCCGCGCCGGCGGCGTCACCGTCGACCACGGCCTCCAGGACGGCTCCGACCAGCGTGCCACCGAGGTCGCCGGACGCATGGCCGCGCTCGGCCTCGACCCCGTCGAAGCCGTAGCCGTCACCGTCGGCCGCGAAGGAGGGCCCGAGGCCGCCGCCCGCGACGCCCGCTACGCCGCCCTCGACGAGGCAGCCGAACGCCACGGCGCCAGCGCCGTCCTGCTCGGCCACACCCGCGACGACCAGGCCGAAACCGTCCTGCTCGGCCTCGCCCGCGGCTCGGGCATCCGCTCCCTCTCCGGCATGGCCGCCGTCTCCGGCGCCGCCGGCCGCTACCGCCGCCCCTTCCTGGAGCTCGACCGGCAGACCGTCCGCAAGGCCTGCGTCGCCCAGGAACTGGCCGTCTGGGACGACCCCCACAACGCGGACCCCGCCTACACCCGCTCCCGGCTCCGCCACGAGGGCCTCCCCGCCCTCGAGAAGGCCCTTGGCAAGGGCGTCGTCGAAGCCCTCGCCCGGACGGCCCAGCTCTCCCGCGACGACGCCGACGCCCTCGACTCCTGGGCCGCCGACGCCGAGACCGCCGTACGCGACGAAGCCGGCCGCCTCGAATGCGCCAAGCTCTACGGACTCCCGCCCGCCGTCCGCCGCCGCATCCTGCGCCGCGCCATGATCGCCGAAGGCGCACCCGCCGGGTCCCTCTTCGCCCGCCACATCGAAGAGGTCGACCGGCTCATCACCGGCTGGCGCGGCCAAGGAGCCATCAATCTGCCCGGCCGCGTCGAGGCACGACGGCAGGGTGGCAGACTGGTCATTCGGCAAGGCTGACGCAAGCTGCAACGAAAGTGACCCGGGTGAACGAGAAGGACATGGGCACCGACCTCAAGTCGGTGCTCATCACCAAGGAAGAGATCGACGCGAAGCTGGCCGAGCTGGCCGCGAAGATCGACGCGGAGTACGCGGGCAAGGACCTGCTCATCGTCGGCGTCCTCAAGGGCGCCGTGATGGTGATGGCGGACCTGGCGCGCGCGCTGTCCACCCCCGTCACCATGGACTGGATGGCCGTCTCCTCCTACGGCGCCGGCACCCAGTCCTCCGGCGTCGTCCGGATCCTCAAGGACCTCGACACCGACATCAAGGGCAAGCACGTCCTGATCGTCGAGGACATCATCGACTCCGGCCTGACCCTGTCGTGGCTGCTGTCGAACCTCGGCTCGCGCGAACCGGCCTCCCTCGAGGTCTGCACCCTCCTGCGCAAGCCCGACGCCGCCAAGGTCGCCATCGACGTGAAGTGGATCGGCTTCGACATCCCCAACGAGTTCGTCGTCGGCTACGGCCTCGACTACGCGGAGAAGTACCGCAACCTCCCCTTCGTCGGCACGCTCGCGCCGCACGTCTACGGGGGCTGAAGCCACGGGAACCCGTACCGCCCTCCCGCCGTTGGAGCAAGGGAAGGCGGTCACGGGTCCCCGTGCTGAGGTACCTTCCGAAGAACAGCTTTTTCTCACAGCAGCTCTCACAGCAGCATTTACCTACGGGCAGGAGGGACGGAGCGTTCTCGCTCCGTATGGATGGACGTGAAGCGATACTTCCGTGGGCCGGTCATGTGGATCGTGCTGGCCGTCCTCGCCGTGGTCGTGCTGATGCAGGTCGTCGGCTCGTCCGAGGGCTACAAGACGGTGGACACCAGCAGGGTCGTCCAGGCGATCAATGACAAGCAGGCCGACCAGGTCAAGCTGACGACCGGCGACGAGCAGGTCATCAAGGTCGAGCTCAAGAAGGGCGCCGACAAGGACAAGTACGGCGGCAGCACCAAGATCCAGGCCAGCTACATCGGTGACCAGGGTGCCAACCTGACCACCACGCTCCAGGACCAGGCCGCCTCCGGCGCCCTGGACAAGGGCTACACCGTCTCCCCGGAGCGGCAGAGCCCGTTCCTGTCGGTGCTGCTCTCGCTGCTCCCCTTCGTCCTCATCGTGGTCGTCTTCCTGTTCCTGATGAACCAGATGCAGGGCGGCGGCTCCCGAGTCATGAACTTCGGGAAGTCCAAGGCCAAGCTGATCACCAAGGACACCCCGAAGACCACCTTCGCCGATGTGGCGGGATCCGACGAGGCCGTCGAGGAACTCCACGAGATCAAGGAATTCCTCCAGGAGCCGGCGAAGTTCCAGGCCGTCGGCGCCAAGATCCCCAAGGGTGTGCTGCTCTACGGCCCGCCCGGAACCGGCAAGACCCTCCTCGCGCGCGCCGTCGCGGGCGAGGCCGGCGTGCCGTTCTACTCGATCTCCGGCTCCGACTTCGTCGAGATGTTCGTCGGTGTCGGCGCCTCCCGTGTCCGCGACCTCTTCGAGCAGGCCAAGGCGAACGCACCGGCGATCGTCTTCGTCGACGAGATCGACGCCGTCGGCCGTCACCGCGGTGCCGGCCTCGGCGGTGGCCACGACGAGCGCGAGCAGACCCTCAACCAGCTCCTCGTCGAGATGGACGGCTTCGACGTGAAGGGCGGCGTCATCCTGATCGCCGCCACCAACCGGCCCGACATCCTCGACCCGGCGCTCCTGCGCCCCGGCCGCTTCGACCGGCAGATCGCCGTCGACCGCCCGGACATGCAGGGCCGCCTCGAGATCCTCAAGGTCCACCAGAAGGGCAAGCCGGTCGCACCGGACGTCGACCTCGGCGCCGTCGCCCGTCGCACCCCCGGCTTCACCGGTGCCGATCTCTCCAACGTCCTCAACGAGGCGGCGCTCCTCACCGCCCGTTCGGACAAGAAGCTGATCGACAACCACTCCCTGGACGAGGCGATCGACCGCGTGGTCGCGGGCCCGCAGAAGCGGACCCGGATCATGTCGGACAAGGAGAAGAAGATCACCGCGTACCACGAGGGCGGCCACGCCCTCGTCGCGGCGGCCTCGCCGAACTCCGACCCCGTCCACAAGATCACGATCCTGTCCCGCGGCCGTGCCCTGGGCTACACGATGGTGCTCCCGGACGAGGACAAGTACTCGACCACCCGCAACGAGATGCTCGACCAGCTCGCGTACATGCTGGGCGGGCGCGCGGCCGAGGAGCTCGTCTTCCACGACCCGACCACGGGCGCGGCGAACGACATCGAGAAGGCCACGGCCACCGCACGCGCGATGGTCACGCAGTACGGCATGACCGAGCGGCTCGGCGCCATCAAGTTCGGCGGCGACAACACCGAACCGTTCCTCGGCCGTGAGATGGCGCACCAGCGCGACTACTCGGAAGAGGTCGCCGCGCTGGTCGACGAAGAGGTCAAGAAGCTCATCGAGACCGCGCACAACGAGGCGTGGGAGATCCTCGTCGAGAACCGTGACGTTCTCGACAACCTGGTCCTGCAGCTCCTGGAGAGGGAGACGCTGGGCAAGGAGGAGATCGCCGAGATCTTCGCCCCGATCGTCAAGCGCCCGGCCCGCCCGGCCTGGACCGGTTCCTCCCGCCGCACGCCCTCGACCCGTCCGCCGGTGCTCTCCCCCAAGGAGCTGGCACTGACGAACGGCGCGAACGGCAGTGCGCCGGTGGACACCACGAAGGCGATCGAGGTCGCCCCCGAGGAGGCCCCGGAGGCCTGACCTCCGCCACCCCGGAATGGAAGCCGTGCCCCCACAGGTTCTAGCCTGTGGGGGCGCGGCCATTTCGCGCCAAGAGTCAGATGGAACGAGGCACTGATGACCGACCCGGTGACGCTGGACGGCGAGAGCACGATCGGCGAGTTCGACGAGAAGCGAGCCGAGAACGCCGTACGAGAGCTTCTCATCGCGGTCGGAGAGGACCCGGACCGCGAGGGGCTGCGGGAGACGCCCGGGCGCGTGGCGCGGGCGTACAAGGAGATATTCGGGGGCTTGTGGCAGCGCCCTGAGGATGTCCTGACGACGACGTTCGACCTGGGCCACGACGAGATGGTCCTGGTGAAGGACATCGAAGTGACGAGCTGCTGTGAACATCACCTGGTCCCGTTCAGGGGAGTTGCTCACGTCGGCTACATCCCCTCGACCTCCGGCAAGATCACCGGCTTGTCGAAGCTTGCCCGGCTCGTGGACGTCTACGCCCGTCGCCCCCAGGTCCAGGAGCGGCTGACCACGCAGGTGGCCGACTCGTTGATGGAGATCCTGGAGCCGCGCGGTGTGATCGTGGTGATCGAGTGCGAGCACATGTGCATGTCGATGCGCGGCATCCGCAAGCCGGGCGCGAAGACCATCACCTCGGCCGTCCGCGGCCAGCTCCGCGACCCCGCGACGCGCAATGAGGCCATGAGTCTGATCATGGCGCGATAGGCCCATTGTCGGTGCTGCCCGATACCGTCCCGAATCAGTGGAGATGATCGCTGATCAAGGGGGATCGCGCTGGGGCAAGGGTTTCCGAGCCGTCAGACGGTGAACGTTGTCGGTGGCCGTGAACGGGCCGTGAACGTCCGCGTGGGCGACTGCCTATGGACGCTGGATGGCGGGCGGACGGCGCAGACGATGGTCACCGGCGTCACGCGGGCAACGACCGTGAGGTCGTCGAGGTCGTGACGGAGCATGCGATGTTCCTGGCGGCACCCGCGCAATTACTGGGCACGCCTGACGGGTGGACGCATGCGGCGGATGCTGTCGGGACCGTCGTGGCGTGGACGCCCGCCCGGAAGCTGTGTCGCGGTCGGTTGACCGTTCGGCCAGGTTACGAGTTCGGCTACTTCGTCGGCGCAACCTGTTCGGACGGCTCCGTCGGCAAGAACTACGTCTCGCTTGTCGTGAATGACGAGGCCTTCGCCGCACGCTACGCAGCGTGTCTGACCGCGGCTACAGGGTTACCGGCGCGGCTGGAGCCCACCACGCGCCCATCCGGCTACCTGAAGAGGGATGCGCCGGGTTTCCGCGTCCGGGTTGTCTCCTCGTACCTCGCCGATGCTCTGCGTCAGTACGTCGGGGGCGACGCCCACCACATGCGCCAGCGGTTTCCCCGCGTGGTGCTCCGAGATCGAGAGGTCTTCGAAGGGTTCCTTGACGGGTACATCGACGGCGACGGATGTCGGCTCAAAGATGGCCGGTCCCGTGTGATCGTCAGCGCGAACGCTCCGTTCCTCGCCGAGCTGGCATGCGTGATCGGAGCTCGATTCACGGCCCGGAACAACGGGCTCGCGTCCCACCTGGTGGTTGCCGACAGCTGGGCTGGTCGGGGCACGTTTCGGCCCGAGCGGCATCCGCTGGAGCCGAGGGAGTCCCAGTGGGTCGAAGTCCTGGACGTCCGTCGGAGGCCGATGCCCGTCAAGCCCTTCACGCTCTACAGCTACCGGCTCGAACCCCACCCCACCTTCCTGGTGAACGGCCATCTCGTGCGGGAGCCCTGGTAGGCCGCATTGTCAGTCGCGGCCGTTAGCCTGCGGGCGTGATCGAGACGACCGGCGACGATCGCCGTACGCGGTCGGGGGCCGCCGATGTAGGTGCCCACCCCCTAGGCCACCGGCGCCGTGCCCTTGCCGTTGTGGTCGTCGTCCTCGGGGAGCTTGCAGACACGTTCCAGGAAGAGGGCCGCCGCGATCACGGCGATGCCGGCCAGGACCGAGAAGCCGGCGTAGATCGCCTGGTCGCGGCGGGCCGGGATGTCCAGGGAGCCGAGGAGGAAGACGCCCGTGCCGCCGTACATGCCGGCGACCAGGGCGGCGACGAGGGCGCTCGCCTGGCCGAAGACCACCGCGCGGGCCGCCATCAGCGGCTCGACGCCCTTCGCGCCGGGGCGGCGCTCGCGCTGGGCCTTCAGGCGGGAGCGGATGGAGAGGGCCGTCGCGGTCAGCACGACCGCGATGGCCGCGAGGACGATCGGGGCGGCGAGCGGCACGCTCGGCAGGGTGCCCACCGCGTCCCAGAGGCGTGCCGCGCCCCAGGACAGGATTCCGGCCACGATGAACAGTCCGGCGAGAATCTTGAGCCGCAGTTGTTTCACCGGGTGTCCTTCGTGTCGTCGTGGGGGCGATGTCCCACGAGCGTAACGACTACTCGGGCAGACGGAGTTCCAGGTCGACGCGCGGCACGACGCCCTCGCTGCCGACGGCGGTGAGCAGGTCGGCGACGGGGCCGTGTCCGGGCAGCTTGGCTTCGGGGTCCACGTCGTGCCAGGGGGCGAGGACGAAGGCGCGCTGGTGGGCGCGGGGGTGGGGGAGCGTGAGGACGGGGTCGTCGGAGACCACGTCGGCGTACGCCACGATGTCGACGTCGATCGTGCGCGCGCCCCAGCGCTCCTCGCGGACCCGGTGGAAGGCCTCCTCGACGGCGTGGGCCCGCTCCAGGAGGGAGCTGGGCGGCAGCGTCGTCTTCACCAGGGCGACCGCGTTGAGGTACGAGGGCTGGGAGCCGGGCTCGACGCCCCAGGGCTCCGTCTCGTAGACGGGGGAGACGGCCTTGACCCGGAGGCCCGGGGTGTCCTCCAGGGCGTCGACGGCGCCCTGGAGGGTCTCCAGGCGGTTGCCGAGGTTGGCGCCGAGGGCGATGACGGCCCATTTGGGGTTGGAGAGCGTCACGTCGGCGGCGTCGACCGCTTCGACGACGGAGGCGGGTACGGGCTGCACGGTGGGGTCGCTGTGCGTGCTTTTCATACTCGGCTCCGGGTGATGGTGATGGTCACGTCGTCGAAGGGGACCGTGATCGGCGCGTCCGGCTTGTGGACGACGACCTCGACCTCCTGGACGCCCGCGTGCTTGAGGCACTGCTGGGCGATGCGCTCGGCGAGCGTCTCGATCAGGTCCACGGGCTCGCCCTGGACGACATCGACGACTTCCTCCGCGACGACGCCGTAGTGCACGGTCTTCGTCAGGTCGTCGTCGGCTGCCGCGGGGCGGGTGTCCAGGCCCAGGACGAGGTCCACGATGAAGGTCTGGCCCTCTTCGCGTTCCTTGGGGAAGACGCCATGGTGTCCTCGGGCCTTGAGGCCGCGCAGCGCGACACGATCCACGCGAATCACTCCTGCTGTCGTAGTTCTTGTGGCCACGCAGCCGGGTGCGGACGGCCGGGTGTCCAGCATCGAATCTACCTGCGAGCACCGACAGCGCTTGCCCACGGGGGGCTGCGGCGAGGGCCACAGGGGCTGGGTGCGGCCCCTACCCAGAGCGCTGGATTCCAATCCCGGGTGTCACCCGAAAGGACCGGGGAGCCCTGTCAGGAGCCGGGTTCCTCGTCCTCTTCGTCGTCCGTTTCGGTGAGTACCGGGGAGCCGTGGTGGGACCAGATCCGCCAGCCGTCGAATGTGCGGCGGAACACATTGGTGGCGACGACGAGCTGGCCCACGAGGGGTCCGAGTTCGGCTCCGTCCTCGGCGGGTCCGCCGCTGAGGATGTTCTCGGTGCAGGTGACGACGGCCACATCGCCGGCGAGGGAGACCTTCAGGTCGGTCAGGAAGAACTGGATGTACTCGGTGTTCGCCATGATCAGGGCGTACGAGCGGAGTACCTCGCCGCGGCCGGAGAGGACGGGCCAGCCGGGGTGGACGCAGCTGATGGGGGTGGCGCCGTCGTCGAGCCAGAGTTCGGAGATCTCCTCGAAGTCGCCGCGTTCCATCGCCTCGTAGAAGGCGGTGTTGGCGGCCTCGACCGCTTCGGTGTCGGTCTGGTGGGTCACACGGCTCCCTCGACGGCTCTGGCGACCCTGACGGCGTCGGCGGTGGCCCTGACTTCGTGGACGCGGACGGCCCAGGCGCCTTCGTGGGCGGCGATGGCGGAGACGGCGGCGGTGGCGGCGTCGCGTTCGCGGGCGGGGGGTGGGGTGGCGCCGTCGCGGGTGAGGACGTGGCCGAGGAAGCGCTTGCGGGAGGCGGCGACGAGCAGGGGCCTGCCGAGGGCGCGCAGTTCGGGGAGGTGGGCGACGAGGGCGAGGTCGTGGGGGGCTAGTTTGGCGAAGCCGAGGCCGGGGTCGATGACGATCCGTTCGGGGGCGACGCCGCCTTCGACGACGGCCTCCATGCGGTGGCGCAGTTCGGTGACGACTTCGCCGACGACGTCGTCGTAGACGGCGAGGCTGTTCATGTCCTGGCTGAAGCCGCGCCAGTGCATGACGACGAAGGGGACTTCGGCGGCGGCGACGGCGGGGACCATCCGGGGGTCGGCGAGGCCGCCGCTGACGTCGTTGACGAGGGTGGCGCCCGCAGCGACGGCGGCGTGGGCGACGGAGGCGCGCATGGTGTCGACGGAGACGGTGACGCCTTCGGCGGCGAGGCCGCGGACGACGGGGACGACTCGGCGGAGTTCCTCCTCCTCGTCGACGCGGCTGGCGCCGGGGCGGGTGGACTCGCCGCCGACGTCGACGAGGTCGGCGCCTTCGGAGACGAGGTGGAGCCCGTGTTTGACGGCGGCCGTGGTGTCGAACCAGCGGCCGCCGTCGGAGAAGGAGTCCGGGGTCACGTTCACGACGCCCATGACCGCGCAGCGGTCCCACTCCGGCAGGCCCCGGGCCGTGCCCCGACCGATCAACGTACTCATATGTCCAGACTAGGGGCTGCCCGCGTCGGCGGTGCCGGGTCGGGGGCGCGTCCCGGCCGGGCGGTGCGGGCGTCCGGGTCAGGCGGCGCGGATCTCGCGGTCCGGCTGCGGGGCGACGATGTGGGCGCAGGGACGGGGTTCGGCGGCGGGCCGGCGGCGGGCGAAGGGGCGGGGCGGGGCGAGGTTCACGAAGCCTTCGGCCTGCATGGCGGCGAAGCCGATGCGGGGCAGGTCGCGGCTCTTGCGGTAGACGACGAAGCGGGGCTCCCAGCGGGGCTGGAACTTCGCGTTGAACTTGTACAGGGACTCGATCTGGAACCAGCGGGAGAGGAAGACGAGGAGTCCGCGCCAGAGGCGGAGGACGGGTCCGGCGCCGATCTTCTCGCCGCGGGCGAGCGCGGAGCGGAACATGGCGAAGTTGAGCGAGACGCGTTCGATGCCGAGGCGGGGGGAGTCCTGGAGGGCGGCGACGATGAGGAGTTCGTTCATGCCGGGGTCGGCGGAGCGGTCGCGGCGCATGAGTTCCAGGGACATGCCGTCGGTGCCCCAGGGCACGAAGTGGATGATCGCCTTGAGGTCGCCGTAGGCGGAGTCGGGATCGTCCTTGTGCGCGGTGGCTATGACGGCGTCTCCGTCGCCCGGGTCGCCGATGCGGCCGAGTGCCATGGAGAAGCCGCGCTCGGTGTCGGTGCCGCGCCAGTCGGCGGCGGCGCGGCGGACGCGGGCGAGTTCGCCGTCGGACAGG
This sequence comes from Streptomyces sp. NPDC059567, assembly GCF_042735655.1. Classification (NCBI taxonomy): domain Bacteria; kingdom Bacillati; phylum Actinomycetota; class Actinomycetes; order Kitasatosporales; family Streptomycetaceae; genus Streptomyces; species Streptomyces sp. NPDC059567. Next base: position 39,020 of record NZ_JBHWBS010000038.1, read on the forward strand.
TCACGGACTCGGCGGACCTTGGTGGTGTAGCCGTTGCGTTCGATCCGCTTCACCATCTGGCGCACATTGCGCATGGCGCGCCCGGAGAGGGAGAAATCCGCGACGTCCACCACCGCCTCGTCGCCGAGTTCGAGGGCGTCGAGTCCGGTCTCGCGGGTCCAGACCTCGCCGCCGGTCTCGGAGCAGCCCATGACGGCGGGGGTCCAGGAGTGGGCCTTGGCCTCGTCCATGAAGCGGTCGATGGCACCGGGCCAGGCCTCGACGTCGCCGATGGGGTCGCCGCTGGCGAGCATGACGCCGGAGACGACGCGGTAGCAGACGGCGGCCTTGCCGCTGGGGGAGAAGACGACGCCCTTGTCGCGGCGGAGGGCGAAGTGGCCGAGGGAGTCGCGGCGGCCGTGCTTGTCGAGGAGGGCGCGCAGCCTGGTCTCGTCGTCCTCGGTGAGCCGGGCGGCGGGGTGTTCGGGGCGGAAGGCCAGGTAGATGGTGGTGAGGGCGGTCAGCATGCCGAGGGCGCCGAGGGAGTAGCCGACGGTCCAGTCGACGCCGCCGGTGTAGCCGACGGGGCCTTCGAAGCCGAAGAGTCCGTACAGGACGTGTTCGAGGCGGTCGGTGAGGCCGGGGCTGCCGACGACGCGGCGGGGGTGGGCGCTGACGATGACCAGGCCGAGGGCGATGGATCCGGCGCCCATGAGGACGAAGTTGGCGAGGGCCTTCCAGCGGCTGCGGGGGTCGGGCAGTGCGGCGAACTGGCTCCGGTGGCGCAGCAGCAGGGCGAGCAGCGCGAGGGAGAGCAGGGCGCCGAGGACGGAGTGGCGCCAGACGAACTGGGCGGCGGCGCCGAGCGGCAGCAGGACGACGGCGGCGCGCCAGGCGCGGCGCTTGTGGCGCTTGAGGCCGTGGGCGAGGAGCAGGAGCAGGACGCCGGCGCTGAGGGAGAGGGCCGCGGAGAGCGGTCCGAGCGTGCCGGGCAGGACCTCGGCGACGGCGTGCATCCGGCTGGCCCGGAAGCGCGGGAAGACGCCCGCGGCGATGTCGATCAGGCCGATGAGGGTGCAGGCCGTACCGACGAGGGCGGGGACCTTCTCGGGTCGAGGTCCCCGCAGAATCCGGCGTACTCGATCCGGAACCGATCCTGATTTGTCCCCATCTACCGTGACAGACATCGCTTCCCGTGCTTCCCGTGGCTCCGCGAAAGATTGAATCCGGCGGCCGCGCGGTGGTCAGGGGCGGGCCGTGCCGGAGGTTTTGCGCCTTCTAGGACGGCATCGCGGCGGGGCGGGTTCATTCAGGCACAGGAAATTCTCAGCAAGCAGGATCAGGAAGAGGGCTCGGGCGTCTCATGGGTCTCACCAGCAACAAGGTTCTGGCGCTCGCCGTCGTCGTGGCGGTGGTGCTGTTCGTGGCCACGGTCTGGCTGTGGCCGCGGCTGTCGCGCGGCGGCGTGCGGTCGGTCCTCGGCCGGATCGGGCTGCTGCTCGCCACCCAGCTCGCCCTGTTCGCCTCGGTCGGTCTGGCGGCGAACAATTCCTTCCTGTTCTACGGCTCCTGGGCGGACCTCTTCGGCCAGGAGCAGGACCTGGGGGTGGTCGTCGACCACTCGGCCGGCTCCAAGGACATCAAGGTCGTCGGCACGCAGGCGGTGGACGTGCCCGGCGGCGGCCGTCCGGAGGTCGGCGGCCAGATCCAGAAGATCGTCGTCGCCGGCGAGAAGTCGAAGATCGACTCCCCGGCCTATGTGTATCTGCCTCCGGAGTACTTCCAGAAGGAGTACGCGAAGAGCACCTTCCCCGCCTCGGTGGTGCTGACGGGCTACCCGGGCACGGCCGAGAACCTCCTCAAGGGGCTGAAGTACCCGAAGACGGCCTTTCTCCAGGCCAAGGAGAAGAAGATGAAGCCGATGATCCTGGTGATGCTGCGGCCGACCGTGGCGCCGCCGCGGGACACGGAGTGCGTGAACATCCCCGGTGGTCCGCAGACCGAGACCTTCTTCGCCGAGGACCTGCCGAAGGCGGTCTCCGAGACGTACCGGGTGGGGACGAAGGCGCGGAACTGGGGCTTCATGGGGAACTCGACCGGCGGCTACTGCGCCCTGAAGATCGCGCTGCACCACCCGGACCGGTTCGCGGCGGGCGCGGGCTTCTCGGCGTACTACAAGGCGGCGGAGGACGTGACGACGGGCGATCTCTTCCACGGCGACACGGCGGCGCGCAACCGGGCCGACCTGCTGTGGAGCCTGGACCACGCGCCGCAGGGGAAGTCGTCGTTCCTGGTGACCACGTCGAAGGAGGGCGAGGGGAACCGCCGGGCGACCCTCGACTTCGTCAGGAAGGTGAAGGCCCCCGCGCGGGTCTCCTCGATCACGCTCGACAGCGGCGGGCACAACTTCAACACCTGGAACCGGGAGATCCCGCCGGGTCTCGTCTGGATGAGCGGGCGGCTCAGCGCGAACTGACCGCGGTCTCCTCGGCCGCTTCGGTCGCCGCGCGCAGCGCCCGGTGGACGCCCGCCGGGGTGAGGACTCCGGCGAACCGGCCGCCGTCGGCGGGGTCGGTGACGGGGAGCCAGCCGGTGTCGTGCTGGAGCAGCGCGGCCAGCGCCTCCCGGAGGGAGGCGCCGAGCGGGACCGGATCGGGCGCGGGGCGGGTGCGGCCGGGCTCGTGCGCCGCCACCCCGCCCCGCGGCCGGCCGTCCGCGTCGAGGACGACGGACCAGGGCGCGTCGGGCGCGGTGTCGCCGGGGCGCAGGACCGGTGCCTTCTCCAGGGCGTCGGCGTCGACGGGGGTGACGGAGAGCCGCTTGAGGCCGCGGTCGGCGCCGACGAACTCGGCGACGTACAGGGTGGCGGGGGCGCCGAGCACCCGGGCCGGGGTGTCGAACTGCTCGATCGTGCCCTGTCCGTAGACGGCGATCCGGTCGCCGAGGCGGACGGCCTCCTCCAGGTCGTGGGTGACCAGCAGGACGGTCTTGCGGACCTGCGACTGGAGCTTGAGGAACTCGCTCTGCAGGCGCTCGCGGACGACGGGGTCGACCGCGCCGAACGGCTCGTCCATCAGGAGCACGGGCGGGTCGGCGGCGAGCGCGCGGGCCACGCCGACGCGCTGGCGCTGGCCGCCGGAGAGCTGCTCGGGGTAGCGGCCGCCGTACTTCTTCGGATCGAGGCCGACCAGGTCGAGGAGTTCGGCGGCGCGGGCACGGGCCCGGGCGCGCGGGGCGCCGAGCAGGTGGGGGACGGTCGCGGTGTTGTCGAGGACCGTGCGGTGCGGGAAGAGCCCGACCTGCTGGATGACGTAGCCGATACGGCGGCGCAGTTGGACCGGGTCGATCGCGGATATGTCCTCGCCGCCGAGGAGGATGCGCCCCTCGGTCGGTTCGATGAGCCGGTTCACCATCTTCATGGTGGTGGTCTTGCCGCAGCCGGACGGGCCGACGAGCGTGACCAGTTCTCCCTCGGCGACCTCGAAGGAGAGGCCGTCGACGGCCGTCGTGCCGTCCGCGTACCGCTTGGTCACCTGCTCGAACCGGATCATGGTTCCCCATTCTGACGTCTGGCGGCCGGGGGTGTGTGAAGGGGGTGTTGCCGCATTGTGGCGGTCCTCGGCGATTGTCGGTGGCGGGGGTTAGGGTCGCTGGACATACGTTCGGCAGGGCGGGCGACCGGGGGGAGGGCACATGAGCGCGTCGAATTGTCTGGTGACGAACGACTGGATCTGCGGGGAGTATCTGCGCACCCGCAGCGAGGAGTTGACCAGCGCGCTGCTCCAGCACGTGGGGATCACGGCCGTGTCCGTCCTGATCGGACTCGCCGTCGCCTTTCCGCTGGCGCTGCTCGTGCGGGCCCGTCCGCGCCTCGCCGGACCGGTCCTCGGTCTCACGACGCTGCTGTACACGATTCCGTCGCTGGCGATGTTCTCGCTGCTGCTCCCGTTCCTCGGGCTCTCCGCGGCGCTCGTGGTGACCGGACTCGTGCTGTATTCGCTGACGATCCTCGTACGGAACATCCTGGCGGGCCTGGAGGCGGTGCCGGCCGAGACGCGAGAGGCCGCGCGCGGCATGGGGTACGGCTCGGGCCGGATGCTGTGGGAGGTCGAACTCCCCCTCGCGCTTCCGGCCCTGATGGCCGGCATACGCATGGCGACGGTCTCCACGATCGCGCTGACCACGGTCGGCTCGATCGTCGGCCGCGGCGGGCTCGGCAACCTCATCGAGGACGCGCTGCCGACGTTCTTCAAGGCGCAGGTGCTCGCCGCCTCCCTGCTCTGCGTGCTCCTCGCGGTCGCCGCCGACCTGCTGCTCCTCGGCATGCAGCGGCTGCTCACGCCGTGGACCCGCATACGCGCCACGGCGGGGGGCGAGTGACATGGGGGTCATGGCGGACGCCTGGAGCTGGCTGACCACGGGCGCCAACTGGGCCGGCGACGGCGGGGTGTGGCACCGGCTCGGCGAGCATGTGTACGTGAGCGGGCTCGCGCTCCTGCTCGCCTGCGCCGTAGCCCTGCCGCTCGGACTCGGGCTCGGACACCTCGGCAAGGGCGGCGCGGTCGCCGTCAACGTCTCCAACGCCGGACGGGCGATCCCGGTCTTCGCGGTGCTCGCCCTCTTCATGGTGTCGCCGCTGCGCAACGCGGGGTACGTCCCGACGGTGATCGCGCTGGTGCTCTTCGCGGTGCCCCCGCTGCTCACCAACGCGTACGTGGGGATGCGGGAGGTGGACCGGGCGGTGGTCGAGGCGGCCCGGGGGATGGGCATGTCGGGCGGGCAGGTCTTCCGCAAGGTCGAACTGCCCCTCGCCCGCCCGCTGGTCATGACGGGGCTGCGGTCGGCCGCCGTGCAGGTGGTCGCCACGGCGACCATCGCGGCGATGGTCGGCCAGGGCGGCCTGGGCCGGATCATCACCGCCGGATTCAACACGTACAACACCCCGCAGGTGGTCGCGGGCGCGCTGCTCGTGGCGCTGCTCGCCCTCCTGGTGGAGGCCGTGCTCGTGGGGGCGGACCGGCTGCTCGGCCGCAGGACGCTGTGACTTCGGAACGACGAATGGAATGGGTGATCTCGTGAGCAGGATCTCGCGCACCGCGGGTGCCGTGCTGGGCGTGGCGGCGCTGACCGCCGGGCTCGCCGCATGCGGCGGCGACAGCCTGGAGAAGAGCAACGCGCCGGCGGCGGGTTCGGGCAAGGGCAAGGGCTCGCTCGTCGTGGGCGCCGCCGCGTTCACCGAGTCCAAGGTGCTCGCCGAGCTGTACGCGCAGGTGCTGGACGACGCCGGATACTCCGCGAGCGTCACCACGGTGAAGAACCGCGAGCTGTACGAACCCTCGCTGGAGAAGGGCGAGATCGACGTCGTACCGGAATACGCGGCGACCATCGCGGAATTCCTCAATGCCAAGGTGAACGGTCCGAAGGCGCCCGAGGAGAAGCCGGTGGCGTCCGGGGACGCGACGGCCACGGTGGAGGCGCTGAAGAAGCTCGCGGAGCCGCGCGGACTGAAGGTCCTCGCGGTAGGCGAGGCGGTCGACCAGAACGCCTTCGCGGTGTCCAAGGAATTCGCCGAGAAGAACAAGCTGAAGACGCTTTCGGATCTCGGCGCCGCCAAGCTGAAGGTGAAGATCGCGGCGGGCGACGAATGCGAGATACGGCCGTTCTGCGCACCGGGTCTGAAGAAGACCTACGGGATCGACGTGACCGGGATCGACCCCAAGGGTGTCGGCACGCCGCAGTCCAAGCAGGCGGTCAAGGACGGCGTGGACCAGCTGGTGCTGACCACCACGACGGACGCGACGATCGACAGCTTCGGTCTGGTCTTCCTGACCGACGACAAGAAGCTGCAGAACGCCGACAATGTGCTGCCCGTCGTCAATGCCAAGGACGCCGGATCGCCGGAGATCGCCGCCGCCCTCGACAAGATCACAAAGGTCCTCACGACGGCCGATCTCGCCGAACTGAACCTCAAGGTGGACGCGGAGCGCGCCAAGCCCGAGGACGTCGCGAAGGCCTATCTGGAGTCGAAGGGGCTGGTCAAGAAGTAGGGGCCGGGTAGGGGGTGTCGGCCCGGATCGGTGAGGTGCGGGCCCGGCGTCGAGAACGACGGCGAGAAGTGGCCAAGAGATTGCCGGGCCGACACCCCATACGGCGCCTACGCACGGTAAATTTCAGGCCATGCCACGTGGACGCCACCGCCATTCACCTCCTCTGCACAAGCTCCTGCCGCCCTCGGCGGTCGCCGGAGCGTCGGTCGTCTGTGCCGCGGGCGCCTGGCTGCTCGCCGATCCCGTGGCGCTGCGGCTGCTCGTGGCGGCCGCCGCGGCGGCCGCGGTCACCGGTGGCGTCATCATGCGCAGTTGGGACCGGAGCGCCGGCCGGCAGGTCGCCGAGCTGACCCGGGCCCGGACCGCCGACCAGTGGAAGACCGAGGAGCGGATAGCCGAGCTCGAGGCCGACCTCGACGAGTCCCGCGAGCTGCGCGCCAAACTCGACGCCAAGCTGCGCGCCAAGCGGGTCGAGCTCGCCGGACTGCGCGGAGAGCACGCGGCGCTGCTGCGCCGGTACGCCAACGCCGAGACCGAGCGGGCCAGCGCACTGGAAGGCCGCCGCCAGCTCGCCCTGGAGTCGGCCGCGCCGGCCAAGGAGCTCACGGCCGCCGGGTCCACGCCCGCCCCGGCCGCGTACCGCGAGGCCGCCGAGGCCCTGCGCAACCTGGCGCGCAACGCCGCCGCCCAGGAGGCCCGCCGCACGGCCGAGGCCGCCCGCAGCCGCGATCTCGCCGAGCGCGCCCGTGAGACGGAGGAGCCGCAGGGGAAGCACGCGGCGGCCGCCGGCACCGAGCAGCACGCTCGCCCGTCGACCGCCGTGGTGCCCGCCCCCGCTCCCTCCGCCCTGCCCGCCGTCCGGCCCGTCCCGGCCGCGTCCGCGATCGTCCCCTACGCCGCCCGCCGCGCCCCGCGCCCCGAGGGAGGCTTCGACTTCTTCGGCATGCAGAAGGCGGCGGCCGCCATCGAGGCCGTGCAGGACGCCGACCTCGCGGACGTGGTGGGCGAGGAGGTCCTGGCGACCGTCGTCCGACGCACCCCCGAGCAGCGCGCGATCGGCCAGGTCATCGACCTGACCGCGCACGACGAGACCGAGCAGATCGACGTCGCCGAGCTGCGCGGAGCCGTCGGCTCGTGACGATCCGGGCGCTCGCCGCGGGGGAAGTGCCCGCGCTGCGGGACGAGTTGATCGCACTGTGCGCGCAGGCGTTCTGCGGCCCGCCCTGGCACGAATCGCCGCGCGGGGCGCTGCGGACGGTGGAACGGCTGCTCGGCAAGGCGTCCGGGCCACAGCCCGGCTTCCGCTGCGTCGCCTCGTTCGACCCCGACGGCGCCCTGACCGGGTTCGCCGCGGGCTGGCTGGACAACGCCCTCTCCGGCGCGGACGAGGCGTTCGAACTCGCCGAACTCGTCGTCGCCCCCGCCCACCAGGGCCATGGTCTGGGCCGCGCCCTGCACGACGCCCTCCTCGCGGAGACCCACGGCCCCCGTCTGCTGATGACGCTCGACGTGCCCGAGCTGCGCGAACGCTACGAGCGGTGGGGCTGGAGCGTGGCGGAGCGGCGGCGCCCGGAGAAGGACCCGAAGGACTTCGTGGTCATGCGCAGGAACGACTGACCCCGGGGGCCCGCCGCCTGCCGGCGTCCGCCTACTTGTCGATGTCGCCGACGACGAAGAACAGCGAACCCAGGATCGCGACCATGTCGGCGACCAGCGTGCCCGGCAGCAGCTCGGTCAGCGCCTGGATGTTGTTGAAGGACGCCGAGCGCAGCTTGAGCCGGTACGGCGTCTTCTCGCCCTTGGAGACCAGGTAGTAGCCGTTGATGCCGAGCGGGTTCTCGGTCCAGGCGTACGTGTGGCCCTCCGGCGCCTTGAGCACCTTCGGCAGCCGCTGGTTGATCGGCCCCGGCGGGAGGTCGTCGATCCGGTCGAGGCAGGCGTCGGCGAGGTCCAGGGAGTTGTGGGTCTGCTCCAGGAGGCACTCGAAGCGGGCGAGGCAGTCGCCCTCCTGGCGGGTGACGACCTTCAGGGTGTCCTGAAGCTCCCCGTAGGCCAGGTACGGCTCGTCGCGGCGCAGGTCGAAGTCGACGCCCGAGGCACGGGCGATGGGCCCGGAGACGCCGTACGCGTGAGCCGTCTCCGCCGTGAGGACACCGACGCCCCGGGTGCGGCCGCGGAAGATCTCGTTGCCGAGGACCAGCTTGTCGTACACGTCCATCCGCGACCGCACGTCGGCGACGGCCGCGCGGGCCCGGCCGAGCCATCCGGCCGGCAGGTCCTCCTTGAGGCCGCCCACCCGGTTGAACATGTAGTGCATCCGGCCGCCGGAGACCTCCTCCATCACGGCCTGGAGCTCCTCGCGCTCCCGGAACGCGTGGAAGACCGGGGTGATACCGCCCAGTTCGAGGGGGTACGACCCCAGGAACATCAGGTGGTTGAGCACCCGGTTCAGCTCGGCGAGCAGCGTGCGGGTCCAGACGGCCCGCTCGGGGACCTCCATGCCGAGCATCCGCTCGACGGCCATGACGACACCGAGCTCGTTGGAGAACGCGGACAGCCAGTCGTGGCGGTTGGCGAGCATGATGATCTGCCGGTAGTCGCGCGCCTCGAAGAGCTTCTCGGCGCCGCGGTGCATGTATCCGATGACCGGCTCGGCGTGCCGGATGACCTCGCCGTCGAGCACGAGACGGAGGCGGAGCACACCATGGGTCGAGGGGTGCTGCGGCCCGATGTTCAGCACCATGTCGGTGCTCTCCGCCGCCCCGCCGATTCCGACCGTCGTCTCCGTCATGGAAGTCAGTATCCCTGCCGGACGGCCCACTGTGGGAACCCGTCCCGCAGGCCGGCCCCCACCCACCCCTCACCGTGGCGGGCCCCTGCTCCGCAGGGGCGGAACGGGGGCTACAGGCCCGGCACCCTGTGCACGAGCCAGAGGAAGTCCCCCAGCCCACCGCGCGCGGTCAGCTCGGCCGCCTCGCCCGCGCCGCCGAGCGCCCGCACATACGCGGCCGGGTCGCTGGACGCCAACGCCAGCGGAGGCCGATCGCCACTGACGCCCAGGCGCCGCAACGCCTCCCTCTGAGTCGTCAGCTCCCCGCCCCCCACGGCGCACGCATCCATCGCCACATGCGCCGTGACGTCACAGGACCCGTCCGGCACCGCCGAGACCTCCCGCCCCGCCCGGAACCCCGTCAGCGTCCCGAACGGCGGCCTGGACTCCCGTACATGCCCGTAGTCCACCGCCGCCGCCGTCCCGGCCGCCAGCGCCCCGACCGCCGCCGCCCACGCCTCGTCCCGCGGCCGCCCGATCTCCGCCCGCTCGCCGGGCTCCGCGAGCGGCCACCACCGCTCGAGCCACTCCGCGTCCGGGCCCTCGACGACCCGGCCCAGGCGCTCCGCCCCGTCCGCCGCCCGGACCTCGACGTACCGGACCGCCCCCGTCTCGTCGACGGCCGCGACATCCACCGGCACGTTGTCGAGCCACTCGTTCGCGAAGAGCAGCCCCCGGACCCCCCGCGGCACCCGGTCCGTCCATTCCACCCGGGGATCGAGCCCCGCCGGCCGGTCCGCGCGCTCGACGCCGTACGCCCGTACCGAAAGCCCCTCCGGTACGGCGGCCAGGACGCCCGTCAGCAGTTCGCCCCGCCCCGCGCCCACGTCCACGAAGGCGACCTCGTCCGTCCCCAGCTCCTCCGCCACCCCCGTCAGCAGCCGGGCGACGGCACCCGCGAAGAGCGGCGAGGCGTGCACCGAGGTGCGGAAGTGACCGGCCGGGCCCTCGGGGCGCAGAAAGAAGCCCCCCGGGCCGTACAGCGCCTGCTCCGTGGCCTCGCGCCACCCCTGCCACTGACACGTCTCATCCGTCACACCGCCCAGTCTCCACCTTGCGGAGTACGGTCCTCACGCCAAGGATCGACCCCACGGTTGACCCCTGCACCTATCCACCTTCCCTACGCTGGGTTACGTGCAGCGCCTCTACGACTTCATCCGCAGACACCCGACGGGCGTCGACACCTTCTGGGCCGTCGTCCTCCTCGGGTTCTCCGTGCTGTGGGTGGGCACCTCCTACCCGGCGGTCGACAACGCCGCCGCGTACGGCGTGGTCGGCGCGCTGTTCTCCCTCGTCGTCGCGCTGCGCCGCCGCGCACCCGAGAAGATGCTGCTGCTCGCCGTCGCGCTGGGCCTCGTCCAGCTCGGCTTCGGGCTGCAGCCCTTCTTCGCCGACTTCGCCATGCTGGTGATCATCTACACCGTGGCCGCGCACGACGGACCGCGCTGGGCGTCGCGTCTCGCGCTCGTCGGCGGTCTCAGCGCCGCCACGCTCTCCATGCTGAGATGGCCGTCCGAGACCAGCCCCGGCTCCACCCTGGCGCACGTCTTCTTCACGGTGATCATGACCGTGCCGTTCGCCCTCGCCTGGGTGCTCGGCGACTCCCTGCGCACCCGGCGCGCCTACTTCGCGCAGCTGGAGGAGCGCGCCTCCCGCCTGGAGCAGGAGCGCGAGGCGCAGGCCAAGGTCGCCGTCGCCGCCGAGCGTGCCCGGATCGCCCGTGAGCTGCACGACGTCGTCGCGCACAACGTCTCGGTGATGGTGGTCCAGGCCGACGGTGCCGCCTACGTCCTGGACGCCTCCCCGGAGACGGCCAAGCAGGCCCTGGAGACGATCTCCTCCACCGGCCGCCAGGCGCTCGCCGAGATGCGCCGGCTGCTCGGCATCCTGCGCACGGGCGAGCACAAGGAGGCGGGGGAGTACGTGCCCCAGCCCGACGTCCAGCAGATCGAGGACCTCGTCGAGCAGGTCCGCGGGGCCGGTCTGACCGTCGACTTCCGGATCGAGGGGACGCCGCGCCCGCTGCCCAGCGGCGTCGAGCTCACCGCGTACCGGATCGTGCAGGAAGCTCTTACCAACACGCGCAAGCACGGCGGCCCGGACGTCGGCGCCAGCGTCCGCCTGGTGTACTTCGACGACGGCCTCGGGCTGCTCGTCGAGGACGACGGCCGCGGGGCGACGCACGAGATGTACGAGGACGGGGGCGCCGACGGCCGGGGCCACGGCCTGATCGGCATGCGCGAGCGGGTCGGCATGGTCGGCGGCACCCTGGACGCGGGACCGCGTCCGGGGGGCGGCTTCCGCATCAGCGCCCTGCTCCCCCTGAAGCCCGCCCACTGACGACACGAAGGAACCCCCACATGTCCATCCGCGTGATGCTCGTCGACGACCAGGTGCTGCTGCGCACCGGCTTCCGCATGGTGCTCGCCGCCCAGCCGGACATGGATGTCGTCGCCGAGGCGGGCGACGGCGTGGAGGCGCTGGAGGTGCTGCGCTCCACGGCCGTGGACGTCGTGCTGATGGACGTACGGATGCCCAAGCTCGACGGGGTCGAGACGACCCGGCGGATCTGCTCGGAGCCCGACGCCCCCAAGGTGCTGATCCTGACCACCTTCGACCTGGACGAGTACGCCTTCTCCGGGCTGAAGGCGGGCGCGAGCGGCTTCATGCTGAAGGACGTGCCGCCGAACGAGCTGCTCGGCGCGATCCGCTCCGTGCACAGCGGGGACGCGGTCGTGGCCCCCTCGACCACGCGTCGGCTGCTCGACCGCTTCTCGCCGATGCTGCCGTCGTCGGGGAAGGAGCCCCAGCACAAGGAGGTGGACCGGCTCACCGACCGGGAGCGCGAGGTGATGATGCTGGTCGCGCAGGGCCTGTCGAACGGCGAGATCGCCGCCCGGCTGGTGCTGTCGGAGGCGACGGTGAAGACGCACGTCGGCCGGATCCTGACCAAGCTGGACCTGCGCGACCGGGTGCAGGTGGTGGTCCTGGCGTACGAGACGGGCCTGGTGCGGGCGGGCGGCGGGGCGGTCTGAGCCGTGCCGCTGCTCTGGATCAACGGGCCTTTCGGGGGCGGGAAGACGCAGACGGCGTACGAGCTCCGGCGCCGGCTGCCCGGCAGTGTGGTGTGCGACCCGGAGCATGTCGGCTTCGGGCTTCATCGCACCCTGCCGCCGGCCCTTCGAGGTGACTTCCAGGACCTGCCGGCCTGGCGGCGGGGCGTGTACGAGGTCCTCGACCTGGCGCTGCGGGAGCACACGGACGGTCCGGTGATCGTGCCGATGACGCTGGTGGAACCGGCGTACTTCGAGGAGGTCGTCGGCCGGCTGCGCGCGGCGCACGGCGCGGACCGGGTGCACCACTTCGCGCTGCTCGCGCGGCGGGAGACGGTCCTGAAGCGGCTGACGGAGCGCGGTCTCGGCCGTGGCCTCAAGCGCGAGAGCTTCGCGGTGAGCAAGCTGGACGGGTGCCTGGAGCGGCTGAACCGGCCGGAGTTCGCGCACCACATCCGTACGGACCGGCTGACGGTCCCGCAGGTCGCGGACGAGGTGGCGCGCACGGCGGGGCTGTGGCTCGCACCGAACACGGACGGGCCGCTGCGGCACCGACTGCGCCGGGTGCGGGTCGGTCTCGCCCACATCCGCTTCGACTGAGGGCCGGGCCTCCCGAGCCGCTGGGGCCCGTCCGGCGGATCAGCGAAGGACGGCTTCGAGGAAGTCGCTGCCCAGGCGGGCGACGACGGTCACGTCCAGCTGGTGCAGGACGTAGCGGCCGCGACGCTGGGTGGTGAGCAGCCCGGCCTTCTTCAGGACGGCGAGGTGCCGCGAGACCTCCGGGGCGGTGATGCCGTACGCGTCGGCCAGCTCGCTCGTCGTGTACGAGGCACGGGCGAGGTTGCGGCACATCCGCATCCGCATCGGATGGGCGACGGCCTCCAGACGGAGCTTGACCGTCTCCACGGGGGCGGTGCCGGCGAGTTCGCGGGTGGAGACGGGGTACTGGATCACCGGCTGCCAGCCGCGTGCGTGCACGGCGATGAGGTGCGGCCGGCCGAAGGCGGTCGGCAGGAAGGTGAGCGCCGAGCCCCGGGTGGTCGTCCGGCCGAGGACCAGTTTGTCGACGGCTATCCGGGAGCCGCGCTCGTCCTCCTCCAGGCTCATCGCCGGGGAGACGGCGGCGACGGCCTCGGCGAGGCCCTTGTGGCGCAGCAGTTCGGTCTTGTGCCGGGCGTCGGCGGCGAGCTGGACCCGGACCCGGCGCCAGGTGTCGGCGAAGAACGCGTCGTCGCAGTCCTCCAGGAGCCGGCGGATCCACGCGCGCGTGCCGGTCGGATCGGCGAGCATCCGCTCCACGAAGGCGGCCTGGCGCGGGCCGCGCGCGGCGGCCAGATCGAGGGCGCGGCGGCGGGAGTGGGCGTCGACGAGCGGGGAGGGCAGGCCGTCCGCGTACTGGGTGCTGCAGGAGATCTCCAGCGCCGCCCCGACAAAGGTCTCGTCGTTCATCCGGTCGAGGTCGTCGAGCTCCTCGGCGAGCGTCTCGCGCGGCTGGGCGGGCAGCAGGAAGTCGGACCGGGTGGACCGCCACATGAAGTCGGCCTCGTGCATGCGGTCGGCGAGCTGGGGCTCGAGTCCGGCGGCGGTGGTCGTGGCCCAGCCGTGCAGCCCGGGGTGGTGTCCGGGCTCGGACAGCACGTGCATCGCGGCGCCGAGCTCGGCCAGCGGCGAGGGGCAGAAGGAGATCCGCTGATGCGGCAGTCCGGTGATGTCGATGGTCACGCTCACCCCCCTATGGTGCGGGTCGCGCCGGGCACCCTGTCGCCCGTTTGACGGTGGCTGTCAATCGGTGCGACCGCGCACCCCGCCCGGCGCATCGTGAAGGGCATGAACGCACTGCACCAGTACCTCCTCGACAGCTACCGGGCCGAGCAGCGCGGCGAGCGGATGCCTCCGGTGCCCGGGACGCACGACATCGAGACCCTCCGCGCGGTCCGCGAGGCCCGCCGCTTCGACGCCGTCGTCGCCGGCCGCCCGGCCCGTGGGCGGCTGCGCACGGCGCTCGGCCGGTGGCTGCACCCAGGGGCGTGCTGAGACGGCCGGGGGCGTCATGCGGGGGAGTCACGCCATGCGCGAAAGGAACGCCCGCACCGCCTCCCGCACGTTCTCCTCCGTCCAGCCCAGGCCCGGCTCGGTCACGGTCACCTCCGTCAGAGCCACCCCCGGCGGCCCGCCCGCGCCCGGGCCGTGCCACCGGCGGAAGAGGACCGTGTCCGTCTCCTCCGCCAGCGCCACCGACGCCGCCGTCAGAACCTCGGGGTCGTACGGGAGCCACACCTGGAACTGGTGGGTGTGCGGTGCCTCGGGGTGGATGCGGAACCACGGCACCCCCGCCTCCTCGAAGCCCGTCCGCAGCCCGTCGGCCACCACGCGCGCGTGCGCCACGTACGAGGGCAGTCGCGGGAGTTCCACGGCGAGACCGCGCAGCGCCGACACCGCGGCCGGGAACTGCTGGAAGAGCAGCCCTCCGTACCGGTGCCGCCACACCCGCGCCTCCTCCATCACGTCCTCGGGGCCCGCCAGCGCCGCCCCCGAAAGACCGCCCAGGGACTTGTAGAAGGACACGTACACGCTGTCCGCGAGCCCCGCGATCTCCCGCAGGCCGCGCCCGAAGTGAGGGGCGCACTCCCACAGCCGCGCGCCGTCGACGTGCACCACCGCATCACGTTCGCGCGCCGCGTCCACCACGGCCACGAGCTCCTCCCAGGACGGCAGCACGAACCCCGCGTCCCGCAGCGGCAGCTCCAGCATCAGCGTCCCGAACGGCTCCGGGTGGTCCCGTACCTCCTCGGCCGTCGGCAGCCGTGGCTCGTCCGTGGGATGAACCGTGCGCAGCCCGCTCACGACCCCCAGCGCACCGCCCTCGTGGACCTCCGGATGCGCCAGCGGATGCAGGGCGACGACCGGGCTGCCCGTCCGCCCCGACCAGCAGCGCAGTGCCACCTGCTGGGCCATCGTCCCGGTCGGGAAGAACACCGCGGCCGGGAGGCCGAGCTCGTCGGCGACCCGCCGCTCGACCTCCTCGACGAGACCGTCGCCGTATGTGTCGAGCCGGCCCCCGTCGTCCTCCGTGCCCGCCGTCCAGTCGGCCAGCTCCCGCAGTCGCTCGCCGACCGTGCCGTCGACCGGCGAGTGCCACAGCTTGCGCTCCGCACCGCCCCATACCTTCGCCTGGATCAGCCGCGCTTCCGTTTCGTCCATGGGCCGATCATCACACCACCACCCACACCCTGTGGACAGCCACGGAGGAGCGCGAAACGCTGGCGTAGCATGACCAGAAATCGTCCGGTACCCCCCGCGGACTGGAACGGAAGGCCGTTGCCGCGTGAACCAACCAGCAGAACCCCGAGCGGAAGACCGACCCGCGCGACTCACCGTCGGAGTCGTCGGAGCCGGCCGGGTGGGACCCGCCCTCGCCGCCGCTCTCCAGCTCGCGGGACACCGCCCCGTCGCGGTCTCCGCGGTCTCCGACGCCTCCGTGCGCCGCGCCGCGAGCCTGCTCCCCGACGTGCCGATCATGTCGCCCGCGCAGGTGCTCGCCCGCGCCGATCTGGTGCTTCTGACCGTCCCCGACGACGCCCTGCCCGGCCTGGTCGAGGGCCTCGCGGAGACCGGGGCCGTCCGGTCCGGGCAGCTGCTCGTGCACACCTCCGGGCGGTACGGCGTGCAGGTCCTGGACCCCGCGCGGCGGGCCGGCGCGCTGCCGCTGGCCCTGCACCCCGCCATGACCTTCACCGGGACCTCCGTCGACGTCCAGCGGCTGGCCGGCTGCTCCTTCGGCGTGACCGCGCCCGTGGAGCTGCGGCTCGCCGCCGAGGCCCTGGTCATCGAGATGGGCGGCGAGCCCGAGTGGATCGAGGAGGAGGCCCGCCCGCTCTACCACGCGGCCCTCGCCCTCGGCGCGAACCACCTGGTCACGCTGGTCGCCCAGTCGATGGAGCTGCTCCGTACTGCCGGGGTCGCCGCCCCGGACCGGATGCTCGGCCCCCTCCTGGGAGCCGCCCTGGACAACGCCCTGCGCTCGGGCGACGCCGCGCTCACCGGCCCCGTCGCGCGCGGGGACGCGGGCACGGTCGCCGCGCACGTGGCCGAGCTGCGCAAGCACGCGCCCGGCACCGTCGCCGGCTATCTGGCGATGGCCCGTACGACCGCCGACCGGGCGCTCGCGCACGGCCTGCTCAAGCCCGAGCTGGCCGAGGATCTGCTGGGTGTGCTCGCAGAGGGGGAGAGCCGATGAGCTCCACGTCGTCCACGTCCTCGACGACGTTCGCACTGGTCCGTACGGCGGACGAACTGCACAGGCTGGTGGCACGCCGCGCGTCCGCCACCCGGGCCTCCACCCCCTCCGCCGCACGCTCCGACGCGGCCGAAAACAGCCGTACCGCCGTTGTCATGACCATGGGCGCCCTCCACGAGGGACACGCCACCCTCGTGCGTACCGCCCGCGAGTACGTCGGACCCGAGGGGTTCGTCGTCGTCACCGTCTTCGTCAACCCGCTCCAGTTCGGCGCGGGCGAGGACCTCGACCGCTACCCCCGCACCCTGGACGCCGACCTCACCGCCGCCGAGGCGGCCGGCGCCGACACGGTCTTCGCCCCCGCCGTCGACGAGGTCTACCCCGGTGGCGAGCCCCAGGTCCGGATCAGCGCGGGACCCATGGGCGAGCGCCTCGAAGGCGCGTCCCGGCCCGGGCACTTCGACGGGATGCTCACCGTCGTCGCCAAGCTGCTCCACCTCACCCGCCCCGACCTGGCCCTGTTCGGCCAGAAGGACGCGCAGCAGCTGGCCCTGATCCGCCGGATGGCCCGCGATCTGAACTTCCCGGTCGAGATCGTCGGCGTGCCGACCGTCCGCGAGGCCGACGGCCTCGCGCTGTCCAGCCGTAACCGCTATCTCTCCGGCGGCGAGCGCCGCACCGCCCTCGCCCTCTCCCGGGCCCTGTTCGCCGCGAGCGACCGGCTCGCCGCCCAGCACGCGCTGCGCGCGCGTGCCGACTCGCTGCCCGGCGCGCAGAACCGGGCCGAGACCCGCGCCGAGGCGCTCTCCCGGCTCGGCGAGGCCCGCGCCGCGGCCGACGCCCACGCCGTGGCCCAGGCGACCGAGGGCAACGGAGCCGAAGCCGTACGGGCCGCGGCCCGCGCCGTCCTCGACGAGGCGGCGAAGGCCGAGCCGCCGCTCACCCTGGACTATCTGGCCCTGGTCGATCCGGCCGACTTCACCGAGGTCGCCGACGACCACGAGGGCGAGGCGATCCTCGCCGTCGCCGCGCGCGTGGGCAGGACGCGGCTGATCGACAACATCCCGCTGACGTTCGGAGCCACCAAGTGACCGGAATACGGCTGCAAGCGCCCGCGCCGGGCTGGTCCATCGACGCCGATGTCGTCGTGGTCGGCTCCGGTGTCGCGGGACTGACCGCGGCCCTGCGCTGCACCGCCGCCGGACTGCGCACGGTCGTCGTCACCAAGGCCCGTATGGACGACGGCTCCACCCGCTGGGCGCAGGGCGGCATCGCCGCCGCGCTCGGCGACGGCGACACCCCCGAGCAGCACCTCGACGACACCCTGGTGGCCGGCGCCGGGCTCTGCGACGCCGAAGCCGTACGGCTCCTCGTCACCGAGGGCCCGGACGCCGTCCGCCGGCTGATCGCCACCGGCGCCGACTTCGACAAGACCGCCGACGGCGAGATCGCCCTGACCCGCGAGGGCGGCCACCACCGCCGCCGGATCGCGCACGCCGGCGGCGACGCCACCGGCCTCGAGATCTCCCGCGCCCTCGTCGAGGCGATACGGGACCGGGGCCTGCGCACCATCGAGCATGCCCTCGTCCTGGACCTCCTCACCGACGACGAGGGCCGCACCGCGGGTGTCACCCTGCACGTCATGGGCGAGGGCCAGCACGACGGTGTCGGCGCCGTCCACGCCCCCGCCGTGGTCCTCGCCACCGGCGGCATGGGCCAGGTCTTCTCGGCCACCACCAACCCGGCCGTGTCCACCGGTGACGGCGTCGCGCTCGCCCTGCGCGCCGGCGCCGAGGTCTCCGACCTGGAGTTCGTCCAGTTCCACCCCACCGTGCTCTTCCTCGGCGCCGACTCCGAGGGGCAGCAGCCGCTGGTCTCCGAGGCGGTACGGGGCGAGGGCGCCCATCTCGTCGACGCCGACGGGGTCCGCTTCATGCTCGGGCAGCACGAGCTGGCCGAGCTCGCCCCCCGCGACATCGTCGCCAAGGCGATCATGCGCCGGATGCAGGAGCAGGGCGCCGAGCACATGTACCTGGACGCCTGCCACTTCGGCGCCGAGATGTGGGAGAACCGGTTCCCCACCATCCTGGCCGCCTGCCGGGCCCACGGCATCGACCCGGTCACCGAGCCGATCCCGGTCGCCCCCGCGGCCCACTACGCCTCCGGCGGCGTCCGCACCGACCTGACCGGCCGGACCACCGTCCCGGGCCTCTACGCATGCGGTGAGGTGGCCTGCACGGGCGTCCACGGCGCCAACCGGCTCGCCTCGAACTCGCTCCTGGAGGGCCTGGTCTTCGCCGAGCGCATCGCCGAGGACATCGCCACGCTCGGCCCGCACCGCGAGGGCCTGCCGGTCGTGTCCACCACCGCGTCGGTCCTGCCGCTGCTCGCCCCGGAGACCCGGCCCCGCGTCCAACGGACCATGAGCGGGAACGCCGGAGTGCTGCGGTCCGCCGAGAGCCTCGCGGACGCCGCCGACGCCCTGGATGCGCTGAGCCTCTCGGCCGCCGAGGACCACCCGGGGAAGGCGGCAGAGCCGGGCGTCGAGTCCTGGGAGACGACGAACCTCCTGTGCGTCGCCCGTGTGCTGGTCACCGCCGCCCGGGAGCGCGAGGAGACCCGCGGCTGCCACTGGCGCGAGGACCACCCCGAGCGCGACGAGGACTGGCAGCGCCATCTGATCGTGCGCCTCACCTCGGACCGGCGGCTCGTGGTCCGCCGTACCGCCACCGCAGACTTTCCCTCCGTAACCCCCGAAGCCCCCAGGGAGCCGCAACCGTGAGCACGCCAGAGGAACGCCGTCCCGAGCCCGTGGACGTACCCCTGATCCAGATCAGCGCCCCCGCCGAAGGCGCCGGCGGCTGCGGTGACGGCTGCGGCTGCGCCGAGGGCGACGAGGTGTACGAGTGCGGTCTCGACCCCGCGCTCGCCCAGCTGCTCGCCGACGCCGGGCTCGACCCGGTCCAGGTCGAGGACATCGCCCACCTGGCGATCGAGGAGGACCTCGACGGCGGTGTGGACGTGACGACCGTCGCGACCGTCCCCGAGGACGCGATCGCCACGGCCGACTTCACCGCCCGTGAGGCGGGCGTCGTGGCCGGTCTGCGGGTCGCCGAGGCGGTGCTGTCCATCGTCTGCACCGAGACCTTCGAGGTCGAGCGGCACGTCGAGGACGGCGAGCGCGTCGAGGCCGGCCAGAAGCTGCTCTCGGTCACCACCCGCACTCGCGACCTGCTCACCGGTGAGCGCAGCGCGCTGAACATCCTGTGTCGCCTCTCCGGCATCGCCACCGCCACGCGCGCGTGGGCCGACGTCCTGGAGGGCACCGAGGCCCGGGTCCGCGACACCCGCAAGACCACACCGGGCCTGCGCGCGCTGGAGAAGTACGCGGTGCGCTGCGGCGGCGGCGTCAACCACCGCATGTCGCTGTCGGACGCGGCGCTGGTCAAGGACAACCACGTGGTCGCCGCCGGCGGTGTGGCGCAGGCGTTCAAGGCCGTACGGGAGCAGTTCCCGGACGTGCCGATCGAGGTCGAGGTCGACACGCTGCACCAGGTCCGCGAGGTCCTCGACGCGGGCGCCGACCTGATCCTGCTCGACAACTTCACGCCCATGGAGACCGAGGAGGCCGTCGCGCTGGTCGCCGGCCGGGCCGTCCTGGAGTCCTCAGGCCGTCTCACGCTCGAGAACGCGGCGGCGTACGCGGCGACCGGCGTGGACTACCTCGCGGTGGGCGGTCTCACGCACTCGTCCCCCATCCTCGACATCGGCCTCGACCTGCGCGACGCCTCCGAGGCGGCGGTCTGATGCTGCTCACCATCGACGTCGGCAACACGCAGACCGTCCTCGGCCTCTTCGACGGCGAGGAGATCGTCGAGCACTGGCGCATCTCCACGGACCCGCGCCGCACCGCCGACGAGCTGGCGGTCCTGCTCCAGGGCCTGATGGGCATGCACCCGCTGCTGGGGGTGGAGCTCGGTGACGGCATCGGCGGCATCGCGATCTGCTCGACCGTCCCGTCGGTGCTGCACGAGCTGCGCGAGGTGACGCGGCGGTACTACGGCGACGTCCCGGCGGTCCTGGTGGAGCCCGGCATCAAGACCGGCGTGCCGGTCCTGACGGACAACCCCAAGGAGGTCGGCGCGGACCGCATCGTCAACTCGGCGGCGGCGGTCGAGCTGTACGGGGGCCCGGCGATCGTGGTCGACTTCGGCACCGCGACGACGTACGACGCGGTCACGGCGCGCGGCGAGTACGCGGGCGGGGCGATCGCGCCGGGCATCGAGATCTCGGTGGACGCGCTGGGCGTCAAGGGCGCGATGCTCCGCAAGATCGAGCTGGCCCGTCCGCGCAGCGTGATCGGCAAGAACACGGTCGAGGCGATGCAGTCGGGCATCGTCTACGGGTACGCGGGCCAGGTCGACGGTGTGGTGTCCCGCATGAAGCGCGAACTGGTCGGCCCGGACGGCGACCCGTCCGACGTCACGGTGATCGCGACGGGCGGCCTGGCGCCGATGGTCCTCGCCGACTCCAAGGAGATCGACGAACACGAGCCCTGGCTGACGCTGATCGGCCTCCGCCTCGTCTACGAACGCAACATCTCCCGCATGTAGCCGGCTCCCGGCCGGGGCCCAATCGCCCCGGCCCGCGCCCGCCACCCGGCGAAGGCCCCGCGCCCGGCGAAGGCCCCGCACCGCCCCGCCCGCCCTGCCGCCCCGGCGAAGGCCCCGCACCGCCCAGGCCCACGGCCGCCACCCGGCGAAGGCCCCGCGCCCTTGCGGCGCCCGCCCAACGGGCGGCACCGCCGCCGGCGGCAGACCCCGCGCCGCGCCGCCCCGGCCCGCGGCCGCCACCCGCCGAGGGCCCCATGCCCCCGGCCCCGCCATCGGGCACCCGCGGCCACGAACCGTACGGCCACAGCCCGCCGGCAACGAGCCCGCACCACCCGCCGCCCCTGCGGTCAGCCGCCCCGCACCCACCGGCCCGCCCCCGGCGAAGGCCCCGCGCCGCCCCGCCCCGGTCCGCCGCCCGCTCAAGGGCCCCGCCCGCTCAAGGGCAACGCGCCGGGGGATGATCGGTAAACGAAATTTGTCCGATTAGCGCGTATCGTCACCTCATGCCCACGCCATACGGATCCCGCGGCGGCATGGCGTTCAGTGCGGACGAGCTGCGTGTGCTCCGACGCGCCCTTGCCATCGCCCTCAACCCTGCCCCCCTTCAGGACGAGGACGTCCAGGACTGCCTGCGCCTCGCCGAATCCGTGGACGACGCCGTCCGCGAGGCCGGCCGGCTGCGCGCCTTCCTCCTCGCCGATCTGGCCCGGTACCGCGAGGCCCTCCCCGGCTCGCTCCCGGGCTATCTGGAGCTCCTCCAGGACGCCCTCGCCGCCGGCTACGACCCCGCCGCCGACGACCTCTCCGCCCTGCGCACCCTGCGGTCCCATCCCCGGGCCGCCCACCTCCTGGAGCGCTGCCAGGTGCTCGTCGAACGCTCCGTCCGCGCCCGCCTCGCCCGCGTCTCCCAGGCCGTGGCCACCGCGCCCCGCACCCGGCTGCTCGCCCTCCCCGGCGGGCGCGCCGGCGAGGGCGAGCCCAAGCCGTCCACCCCGAAGCCGCCCGTCCCCGTCAAGCGCCCGGCCCCCAAGCCCTCCGAGGTGTTCCCGCCGCGCCGACGCCCCGTACCCCCGCCCCCGCCCGAGGAACGCGTCGCCGGATAGCTACTCTGGTCGGCATGGACTACGTATCCGCGCTGCTGCCCCCCGTCGTGATGGCCACGTTCTTCATCTGCCTCGTCGTCACGATCGTGAAGAGCCAGGGCGGCCCCAACAAGGCCAAAGAGGACGCGGCCGTGGACGCCGCCCTCGCCCGTGCCCAGGCCGCCCGCCAGGCGGACGGCGGCAGCGCCTCCTAGTCCCACCCGCATCGAGGACGTACGACAGTTTTCATGTCGTACGTCCTTTTTGTTGCGTTTCCTCCGTCAATAACCAGCCATTCCCGGTTCGCTTGACTAAGGTGGCAGTTGTGCCCCGCCAATTGGGAGAGCTCGAAGACGCCGTCATGACGCGCGTCTGGCAATGGAACCGCCCGGTGACCGTCCGGGAAGTCCTGGAGGATCTCCAGCAGGAACGGTCCATCGCCTACACCACCGTCATGACGGTAATGGACAATCTCCATCAGAAGGGCTGGGTGCGCAGGGAAGTCGACGGCCGCGCCTATCGATATACCGCGGTCTCCACCCGCGCCGCCTACTCGGCCGCACTGATGAACGAAGCCTGGTCCCAGAGCGACAACCCGGCCTCCGCTCTCGTCGCCTTCTTCGGCATGATGTCCAGCGAGCAGCGAGAGGCCCTCAGCGACGCGATCCGCATCGTCGGGCACAACATCCCCGAGGAACCCGCTCCACCGGCGGAGAGCGCCGGCGACCGGACCACCGGCGAGGGCGACGCCGGTACGGCCGACGAGGGGCGATAACGTCCCCCCATGTCGTCGTCCTCCACCGCTTCAAAAGCCGTCACCGTTCGCCGTGCCCGCACCAGTGATGTCGCCGCGGTCCGCCGCCTTGTCGACCCGTACGTCCGTCGCGGCATCCTGCTCGACAAAGCGACGGTGACGCTTTACGAGGACATCCAGGAGTTCTGGGTCGCCGAACGCGACGAGGACGCCGTGGTGGTCGCCTGCGGCGCACTCCATGTGATGTGGGAAGACCTCGCGGAAGTCCGTACTCTCGCGGTCGATCCGGAGTTCAAGGGCGGCGGCGTCGGACATCACGTGCTCGACAAGTTGCTGCACACCGCCCGATGGCTCGGGGTGCGCCGGGTATTCTGCCTGACCTTCGAAGTCGACTTCTTCGCGAAGCACGGCTTCGTCGAGATCGGTGAGACTCCGGTCGACGGAGATGTCTACAGCGAGCTCCTGCGTTCCTATGACGAGGGTGTCGCCGAGTTCCTCGGTCTCGAACGAGTGAAGCCGAACACCTTGGGCAACAGTCGGATGCTTCTGCATCTGTGATCGTGCCGAGCGTGTGCGGAACCCTATGTCCGAATCGCGCACGTTTCCCGCGTTGCCGGGCTTCTGAACCTCTGCCAGGGGTTTGTGTTTTTCCGGGAAAAGCGGTTTCCTTTCCGCGTACTGCATTTTCGATGAAAGGAAATCCGGTGGCACAGAAGGTTCAGGTCCTTCTTGTCGATGACCTCGACGGTGTCGAGGCGGACGAGACCGTGACGTTCGCGCTGGACGGCAAGACCTACGAGATCGACCTCACCACCGCCAACGCGGACAAGCTCCGTGGCCTGCTCGAGCCGTACACCAAGAGCGGCCGTCGCACCGGTGGCCGTAGCGCCGGTACGCGTGGCAAGGGCCGCGTCGCCGCCGGTGGCAGCCCGGACACCGCGAAGATCCGCGCGTGGGCCAAGGAGAACGGATACAACGTGAACGACCGCGGCCGTGTCCCCGCGGAGATCAAGGCGGCCTACGAGGACGCGAACCGCTGAGGCGTCAGCTGCTGAGGCGCCGATCCGCGAGGGCGGGCACTCAGCAGCCGCACCCGATGGCACTCCGCGGCCGCGGCGGCCACGAGCCGTGCCAGGCAGGGGGCACCCGCATCGCCCCGCGCGGCGGCCCGCAGCGCGGGCAGCGAGCCGTCCCCGGTCCGGCCGGGCTCGGGGGCCCGCAGCCACACCGCGGCGCCCGGCGCGCCGGAACCGCTCCGTCCTGGGGGAATGGGAGCGGTCATCCGGCCGCCCGCGCCCAGGGCGACGAGATCCAGTGAGATCCCGCCCCATTCGAGCCAGTCGAGCAGCCCCGGCAGCTCCTCCGCGCTCCCCGCGGCCGTCAGCAGCCGCATTCTGCGCCCCATGAGGGCCACCGGTCCGGTGGCGGGGCCCATTCTGCGCAGTACCGCACGGCCGGCCGCCGCGGGCAGCTCCAGGACGTCGAAGCGCACCCCCGTGACCAGCTGCGCCGGGGGGCCGTCCACGACCGCCCAGCCGAGCTCCCGCTCGTACCACCGCGCGAGGCCGCCGTCGATCGGCGAGCGGGGCATCGGGACGGTGAGGGCCATGCCCGGGGAACTCCCGCGAGCGCCGGTTGGTTACGCCTCCGATGACCCAGCGTCCTTGATCCAGTGCGCAGAGTGTCCATGATGGGGGCGTACGGGTGCATTCGAGAGCGCAAGGATGTTCGCCCGTAGCGGAGGGGACGGGGGTGTGCCGCATGGAGTGTCAGTGCTTACGGGTAAGACATTCCTAGTGAGGAGGGACGACTTGCGGGCTTTGGCGTCTCACGTTCGCCATCGGCGTACAGATGGCGGGGGTAACTGCTTGGCCTGCGGGAACATCGTCTCGCACCATCGGGTTGGAGCATTTGTCGGCTGTTCGGCAGCAGGTCTCCCCGCTTGAGAGGGGGTGATCCGGACGGATGTCGGCAGTTGGAATGAGCGGTCCCCGCTTGCGGGACTAAGCTGCGGAAGGACAGGGAGGGGATCGACCCCTAACTGACTGACCGCTCTGAGGAGCGATTAACGATGTTCGAGAGGTTCACCGACCGCGCGCGGCGGGTTGTCGTCCTGGCTCAGGAAGAAGCCCGGATGCTCAACCACAACTACATCGGCACCGAGCACATCCTCCTGGGCCTTATCCACGAGGGTGAGGGTGTCGCCGCTAAGGCCCTGGAGAGCCTCGGGATTTCGCTCGAGGCGGTCCGCCAGCAGGTTGAGGAGATCATCGGGCAGGGGCAGCAGGCCCCGTCCGGCCACATCCCCTTCACCCCGCGTGCCAAGAAGGTCCTGGAGCTGTCGCTCCGAGAGGCCCTCCAGCTCGGCCACAACTACATCGGCACCGAGCACATCCTGCTCGGCCTGATCCGCGAGGGCGAGGGCGTCGCCGCCCAGGTCCTCGTGAAGCTGGGCGCCGATCTCAACCGGGTGCGGCAGCAGGTCATCCAGCTGCTCTCCGGCTACCAGGGCAAGGAAGCCGCCACGGCCGGCGGTCCTGCCGAGGGCACTCCCTCGACGTCCCTGGTCCTCGACCAGTTCGGCCGCAACCTCACCCAGGCGGCCCGCGAATCCAAGCTCGACCCGGTCATCGGGCGCGAGAAGGAGATCGAGCGGGTCATGCAGGTGCTGTCCCGCCGTACGAAGAACAACCCGGTTCTCATCGGCGAGCCCGGCGTCGGCAAGACCGCCGTCGTCGAGGGCCTGGCGCAGGCCATCGTCAAGGGCGAGGTGCCCGAGACCCTCAAGGACAAGCACCTCTACACCCTGGACCTCGGCGCGCTGGTCGCCGGCTCCCGCTACCGCGGTGACTTCGAGGAGCGCCTGAAGAAGGTCCTCAAGGAGATCCGCACCCGCGGCGACATCATCCTGTTCATCGACGAGCTCCACACCCTGGTGGGTGCGGGTGCCGCCGAGGGCGCGATCGACGCCGCCAGCATCCTCAAGCCGATGCTGGCCCGCGGTGAGCTCCAGACCATCGGTGCGACCACGCTGGACGAGTACCGCAAGTACCTGGAGAAGGACGCGGCCCTCGAGCGCCGCTTCCAGCCCATCCAGGTCGCGGAGCCGTCGCTGCCGCACACGATCGAGATCCTCAAGGGGCTGCGCGACCGGTACGAGGCCCACCACCGGGTCTCCATCACGGACGAGGCCCTCGTCCAGGCCGCGACCCTGGCCGACCGGTACATCTCGGACCGCTTCCTCCCGGACAAGGCGATCGACCTGATCGACGAGGCCGGCTCCCGGATGCGCATCCGCCGGATGACCGCGCCGCCGGACCTCCGCGAGTTCGACGAGAAGATCGCCGGCGTCCGCCGGGACAAGGAGTCCGCGATCGACTCCCAGGACTTCGAGAAGGCGGCGTCTCTCCGCGACAAGGAGAAGCAGCTGCTGGCGGCGAAGGCCAAGCGGGAGAAGGAGTGGAAGGCCGGCGACATGGACGTCGTCGCCGAGGTCGACGGCGAGCTGATCGCCGAGGTCCTCGCGACCGCCACCGGCATCCCGGTCTTCAAGCTGACCGAGGAGGAGTCCTCGCGTCTGCTCCGCATGGAGGACGAGCTCCACAAGCGCGTCATCGGCCAGAAGGACGCCGTCATCGGCCTCTCGCGGGCGATCCGTCGTACGCGAGCCGGTCTGAAGGACCCGAAGCGTCCCGGTGGCTCGTTCATCTTCGCCGGCCCGTCCGGTGTCGGTAAGACCGAGCTGTCCAAGGCTCTCGCCGAATTCCTCTTCGGCGACGAGGACGCGATGATCTCCCTCGACATGTCGGAGTTCAGCGAGAAGCACACGGTTTCCCGTCTCTTCGGTTCTCCCCCCGGATACGTGGGCTACGAAGAGGGCGGCCAGCTCACCGAGAAGGTGCGCCGCAAGCCGTTCTCCGTCGTCCTCTTCGACGAGGTCGAGAAGGCCCACCCCGATATCTTCAATTCCCTTCTCCAGATCCTTGAGGACGGTCGCCTGACCGACTCCCAGGGTCGGGTCGTGGACTTCAAGAACACGGTCATCATCATGACGACCAACCTCGGGACCCGGGACATCTCGAAGGGCTTCAACCTGGGCTTCGCGGCCCAGGGCGACACGAAGTCCAACTACGAGCGGATGAAGGCGAAGGTCAGCGACGAGCTGAAGCAGCACTTCCGCCCGGAGTTCCTGAACCGTGTGGACGACATCATCGTCTTCCCGCAGCTCACCGAGGCCGACATCCTGCAGATCGTCGACCTGATGATCAGCCGGGTGGACGAGCGCCTGAAGGACCGGGACATGGGCATCGAGCTCTCCCAGTCCGCGAAGGAGCTGCTCGCCAAGAAGGGTTACGACCCGGTCATGGGCGCCCGGCCGCTGCGCCGGACGATCCAGCGCGAGGTCGAGGACTCGCTCTCCGAGAAGATCCTCTTCGGCGAGCTGCGCCCCGGCCACATCGTGGTCGTGGACACCGAGGGCGAGGGTGAGGAGAAGAAGTTCACCTTCCGCGGCGAGGAGAAGTCGGCCCTGCCCGACGTCCCGCCGATCGAGCAGGCGACGGGCGGAGCGGGCCCGAACCTCTCGAAGGACGCGTAAGCGTTCGATCGCGTGACAGGGGCGGGGGGCCCCGCGGGGAGTTTCCTGGGGGGCCCCGTGGGGCGGGAATTAGATGGGGTGGGGGTGTTTGGGGGGGGGGGGGTCGGGGTGGGGGGGGGGGGGGGGGGG